>JAFTZZ010000086.1 GCA_017460905.1 Acidaminococcaceae bacterium
GAAAATTTTCGTTTTTTACCTCGAAAACCACAATTTGTAATAGCCCGACCACAGTAAAATTTATAGGACAACCACAGTCTGTTTATAGGTCCGACCACAATTTTGCAATAGGGTCGACCACAGGATTATTTATAGACCCAATAATGGTAAAAAGGTTCGCCCCCTCCCGACTCATTGATGTCAGGAGGGGGTACGTGTTGATTTAGGATACTTTTATATTCTTCGATTTTGTTTCTTGTTTTGTTGTGATTTGCCTGATTTAATGGTATCATGGAAAAAAGCAAAGACCGCAGAATAGAAAGAAATTAATAAGGACCCGAATAATTTGAAAAGGATGTGACCGAGTATGAAACGTATTGCGCTGATTGTTGTTCTGATATTGCTGGCTGTTGTGGCGTATAAAGGACCGGATTCCCTGATCGGGCTGGCGAAGATGTCGCGCTCTGCTTCTTCGGAAACGGACAGGCTGGAAAATATCCTGGGCCAGCCTGAGGGAAAAAGCGGGAAAAAGGTTTTGGTCGCGTATTTTTCCTGGGGCGGGAATACCCGCAGCGTGGCGAAGCTGATCCATGACAAGACCGGCGGCGACCTGTTTGAAATCAAAAAGGAAACGGCATACCCTAAAGAATATAAGCCGACGACAGACGTAGGCAAAATGGAGAGAGAGCAGGACCTGCGCCCTAAACTGGCAGGCCCCCTGCCGGATCTGAAGCAGTATGATGTGATTTTATTGGGCTATCCCATCTGGTGGTACATTGAGCCCATGCCGGTCAAGACCTTTGTGGAAGCCCAGGACCTGTCCGGTAAAGTGATCCTTCCCTTTGCCACCAGCGGCGGCAGCGATATTATTGACAGCGTGAACGACCTGCGGAAAACGCTGCCCAAGGCTCAGGTAAAGGACGGACTTTTAGCAAATATGACCGGGCGTATTGATAACTGGCTGAAAGAAAACGGATTGTAAATTCATATTTGTCATACTAAAAATCGGTAATTTTTCGAACAGCCGTAGATTTTTCTTTAGAGATTCTGTTATAATTAAAATAGCCGAACATATGGGAACAGCATGAAAAGCAGGTATCATTAAGAATGCGCAAAAACTAATACGGCTAAGCAAGGCAAACGATGCAACGTAACATATAAATTAAGAATGGAGGAGAGAAAATGAACGAAAAGCAACTGGAAAAAATGAAGAACGGCAAGGGGTTTATTGCTGCGCTGGACCAGAGCGGCGGCAGCACGCCGAAAGCGCTGCGGCTTTACGGTGTAGAGGAAACCGCTTATTCCAATGATGAAGAAATGTTTAACCTGGTCCACGAGATGAGGACCCGTATCATTACCAGCCCCTCGTTCTCCAGCGACCGCGTCCTGGCCGCCATTTTGTTTGAAAATACCATGGACCGCAAAATTGAAGATAAATTTACGGCAGACTATCTGTGGGATGTAAAGGGTATCATTCCAATCCTGAAAATCGACAAGGGCCTGGCGGATGCGGAAGACGGCGTGCAGCTGATGAAACCGATTCCCGGCCTGGACAAAACGCTGGCCCGGGCCCGCGATGAACGGCATATTTTCGGCACCAAGATGCGCAGCGTAATTAAAGAAGCTACCGAAGAAGGCATTAAAAAGATCGTCGACCAGCAATTTGAAATCGGCCTGCAGATTGCAGCGGCCGGCCTGGTTCCCATTATCGAACCGGAAGTGGACATTCACTGCCCGGACAAGGCAAAGGCAGAAGAAATCCTGAAGAAGAATATCATGGAACATCTGGCCAAACTGCCGGAAGATACCAAGCTGATGTTCAAGGTAACCATTCCCGATGTTCCCGATACCTATGCAGAGCTGATTGCCGATCCCCGCGTTGTTCGCGTGGTGGCGCTGTCCGGCGGCTATACCCGGGAAGATTCCAACAAGAAACTGGCGGCAAACCACGGCCTGATCGCCAGCTTCTCCCGCGCGTTGTCGGAAGGCCTGAATGCGAAACAGACCGCCGCGGAATTTGACGCGATGCTGAAAGCATCGGTAGATTCTATTTACGAGGCGTCCATTACCTGATGCGCGCAGCCCTGATTGCAGCGTGCGTGCAGCCTACAACCAAACAGTGTTGATTTTTCTTCAGCAGCCGCAGCGTTTCTGCGGCTGCTTTGTGTTATAATTAAATAAATTGAAGAACAAAAAATTTACTTCCTCTCTGGAAGACCAAGGAGAACCATTATGCACGAAACCGTTAAATTTGTCACCAATCCGTCTGTCAGCAGGGACTATGCGCCTGCGGCTTTGTTCGGAAAAGGACAGGCAGAGCGCGTCCGTAAATTTCATCAGAGCTTTTCAGCGTATCAGCCGACCGCGCTGCGGAACCTGAAAAATCTGGCGGCAGCGCTGAACCTGAACGGATTTTTTGTAAAAGATGAAAGCTCCCGTTTCGGGCTGAATGCCTTTAAGGTGCTGGGCGGCAGTTACTGTATCGGGCGGGCGCTGGCAGAGCGGGCCGGTATTCCGGACCGGGAGCTGACCTTTGCACGCCTGCAGCAGGAAGATGTAAAAGCGGCGGTACGCGGCATGACGTTTGTAACGGCTACGGACGGCAACCATGGCCGCGGCATTGCCTGGACCGCGCATGTGCTGGGCCTTGACGCGGTCGTTTATATGCCGAAGGGAAGCGCACCGGAGCGGCTGCAGAATATCCGGAGGCTGGGAGCCAGGGCAGAAATTCTGGATCTGAACTATGACGATGCAGTCCGCTATGCGGCGGAATGCGAACGCAAGTATGGCTGGGTGATGGTACAGGACACCGCATGGGAAGGCTATGAAGCGATTCCCACATGGATTATGCAGGGGTACACGACGCTGGCGCTGGAAACGGTGGAGCAGCTGGGGAGCGAAGTTCCTACACACATCTTCCTGCAGGCCGGGGTGGGAGCCATGTCCGGCGCGCTGACCGGATTCTTTACGGATTATTACCGGGAGAAAAAGCCGGTGATCGTCATTGTTGAGCCGAACCGGGCGGACTGTATCTACCGGACGGCCGCAGCTAACGACGGGACGCTTCATACGGTGGATGGCGACATGGACAGAATTATGGCAGGACTGGCCTGCGGGGAGCCCTGCAGTATCGGCTGGGAGATGCTGCGCCGCTATGCGAATCACTATGTGTCGGTGCCGGAGTATGTGGCGGCAAAAGGCATGCGGGTGCTGGGGAACCCGGCAGGAGACGATACGCGCGTTATCTCCGGCGAGAGCGGGGCGGTTACCAGCGGCCTCGTGGCGGAGCTGATGATGAACGAAAGCCTGAACGAATTGCGTACAGCCATTGGCCTCGGCAAAGATTCCAACGTACTGTGCATTTCGACCGAGGGCGATACGGACCGGCAAAACTACAGAAAAATTGTCTGGGATGGGGCCTATCCCGCATAAAATAACCTCTCAAATCCAAATACGGGTTTGGGAGGTTTTTGCTTACATTTTGCTGTTTTCTTCCTGCTTCATATCGTCCAGCACAGCGA
>JAFTZZ010000087.1 GCA_017460905.1 Acidaminococcaceae bacterium
AAATTTCTCTTTCTTACATAAGTTTATCATATTTTTTTGCTTTGTAAAGGTCTATTATCATTTTGAAGAAAAAATATTTAAGATTTTTTCCTATTTTCAAGTTTATTCACTGTCCAAAAGACGCGTATCGGCAGATTTGACGCGCCAGGGGGCGACCAGATAAACTCTGCGTCTATTTTTTTGTGATTGGGCGACAGCATAAAAATATCGTCCAATTCATATCCCGTACCAAAATATTTGTCTTCATGAGGTATGTTTGTAATGCTTGCCTGCTCCTGAACGATCTGCATGCCAGCTCCGTAAAAATCACCTCCCCAGGGATTGATACCCAGCTGAACAGGATGTTCGCCCGCCACACTGTACTTTATATGATACACAACTCCGTAATTTCCGTAGTTCTGCGTTTCTACACCGGTCAGTCTGTCAATCCCCTGTAAAAAATGGCTGTCATCAGACCCTCCCATACACAGCGCTTTGGACTGGAACCATTTCATCTGGATCGGATTTTTTACAAGATAAGTCAGATCTGCTTTCCGGTAAGTTCCCCGCAGCGGATGTTCATCCATGGGAAGCACCTTGCCGTTTCCGGAAAACGCTTCAATATCGTCTTCCGGATTGCTCATCATAACCACCACTTCTACCGGATAATTTGTGTAAAAATCAAACATGCCCGTAAGCAGCTGTTCCGGCTTCAGGCGGATTCCCGCATGGTTCATATTGCGTCCCCGCGTCAGGATTTCCAGATATTCCCCCTTTGACAGAGTCGTCAGCGGCAAATCAGGAACGGTGTTATAAAAGCTGTAATCCGGCGTATCGGCTGCTGCAGCCCCTTTCCGTCCGGCCTTTCTTTCTTTCTTAAGCGCATTTTTGCGGGCTTTTTTCCAGTACTCCCGGTAGTCGCTGAAATAGCGCCGCTGCCCTTTCACAGCCGAAATGTAATACGATTTATCCGGGTCTCCTATGCCCCTGCAGCCCCAGGTAATCGTCGTCATCCTGTTTAGCGGCCGAATCAGGACAGAAAGCTTCCGGGCATCCTTCATTCCGTTCACATGATGGAAAAATACCCTGCTTTCCCCTTCAACAGTATCTTTGTATAGAATCCCGTTTTCATAAACCATTTCCGGACTGTCGGAAAACAATAAGGTCGGACCGCTTTGTACCACCTTTACATCCACATCCTGATAGCGCTCAGGCGCATCCCGAAATGCCGATGCAGCGTGTCCGGAAGAAAAAATACCGCCCACTACGCCAAAACCTGCCAGGATAGCAGCGATACGGGACGGTAATCTCAATAAAGAAAGAAAATTCATATGAATAATTTGCTCCTGCACAAAATTCCTATTTTTTCAGGCTGTTCTGATAATCTTCCATAAATTTGGCCAGCCCTTTATCGGTCAGCTCATGTTTGATCAGGTCACGCAGCACCTTGGTCGGAATCGTAGCGATATCCGCGCCTGCCAGCATCACCTTATCCACGTGTTCCATATTGCGCACGCTGGCTGCAATGATTTCCGTAGAGAACTGATAATTCCGGAACACCTTTACCATGTCTTCGACCAGCTTCACCCCGTTAACCCCGATATCATCCAGCCTGCCGATAAAGGGGCTTACATAGGACGCGCCGGCACGGGCGGCCAGCAGTGCCTGTCCCAGGCTGAACACCAGCGTCACATTCGTGCGGATGCCCTCTGCCGCCAGGATTTTTACCGCCTTCAGGCCCTCGGTGATGCAGGGGATTTTTACCACTACATTATCCGCGATCTTAACCAGTTCCCGCGCTTCCCTTACCATACCTTCGCAGTCCTGGCTGATAACCTCAGCGCTGACCGGCCCAGGAATCAGGGCGCAGATTTCCGGAATGACCTCTGCCTGTGTACGGCCAGACTTGGCAATCAGGGACGGATTTGTCGTTACCCCGTAAACGATCCCCATATCCGCAAATTCCCTGATTTCTTCCACATTCGCAGTATCCATAAAAATTTTCATAGTTCTTGCTCCTCTCTCTTGTTTTTATCTTTTTCAAAATTATTAATTTTTATTTCATACGACGGCTCAGAAAAGCGTAAGCTGATCGTCATCTACCGGAAGCAGCAGATCCATTTCCGGCTTTTTCCTGTTTTTGTTCGTTACCCAGTGGCCGCATCTGGGGCAGTTCATCTCCATATCAGGCAACGCCCAGGCCAGATGGTTCCCGCATTTGGGACAGATAAACGCAACCTGCATTCCGGGCCGGATCGTATCCCCTTCCGGTTTTGCTGTTTTTTTCAAAAAAGCGCCTCCCTGACAATTCTATTTTAATATATTAATTATACAACAGTTTTTATTCGTGGTAAAATAGAAATAACGAAAATTGCCATTTTCGTAAATGATGTTCCTTGGCTGATGCAATAACCGGAAAGGTGTGATTTTATGTTAGAGTTAAGCAAAGAATTTGCTCTCCTGGGATTTGTGGAAGAAACAGACGAAGAAAACAACTCCTATTATGTGATGGATTTTCCCGACGGTATTTTTTTAACAGTTACCGATGACAACGGAAAAATGCCGGAACGTGCCAAACAAAACCTTGTGCTTGCCTGCTTTGACAACGACGGACTCTATTTATGGGGCAGCGAACTGAAAACCTTTATGGAATTACAAAATCTCTGTAAGGATAAAGCCGCCGGTTCGACGGCCTTGCTGGAGGCAGTAAAGAATGCGTCCAAAACGCTGAAAGACATCGATTGGGCCACACCGTCACATCCCTGAACCATCGTTTTAAAAACTTCCGCCAAAATGGATATAAAAGAAAAACAAGGGAAAAACAAGCAGTACAAACACGATCGTTGTCAGTAAAAAAGAAGCAATGGTCAAATCTACATTCAGCTTGTACAGCTGCGCAGTGATAACGGAATTAATTGCCGCCGGCGTTCCCGCCACGATCAGCAGGGTGCCCAGCAGCACCTGGTCCGTAAACAGGAGCCTGAACAAAAAATAAAAGAGTACCGGCACAATGACAAAACGCAGCCAGAGCATACTGACGACTTTCCGGTAATATCTTCCGGCCCGGCTGAAATCAATGAGATAACCCACCGGCAGCAGCGATACCCAGGCCAGGATATGGACCAGGTTGTGAAACAGGACGCCTAACGCAGGCGGCCGCTCAATCCCCAGAAACTGCAGCGCCATACCGACGGCCATCCCCAGAATCCCAACCTGGTTCCAGGTGATGAACATTTCACGGAAGCCCAGCTGCAGCTTCACGTTTTTTTCCGTGGCTTTATGCTTTTCATAATAGTATTTTGCCATCGGAAAAGCCGCCGCCACCATCAGGATATTCTGGGGCGCGGCGACAAGCTGTACGTAGGCAAAGCCCGTCTCGCCATACACAATAAAAGCGCACAGGCCGCCGATTGTGCCGATATTGGACAGCATAGCGGAAATCACATAGGCGCCCCTGTCCAGGTAATTGTCAAAAGCGCCTGCAAATAAACGGGCGCCGATCACCCCGGGAACCGCCGTAATCAAAACGCCGATCAGCGGAAGCCATAACAGCTGCGGTGATAAAGGCAGTACCCAGAAGCTCATCAGCGTCATCACTGTCAGCATGACGGTGACATTAAAGCGGATGAGCCAGTTGCAGACCTTCTGCGGTATGACATTATGAACTTTTAAAAGATATCCCGCTACCAGAGGCAGCAGGATATCCGTGAAAACCAATAAAATCCGTTCCCAGTCCATTTTTTACAATACCGAATATGTGTAGGAAACACGGATCAGTCCGTCCGCATTTCCCTAAAACAGCAATCCGCCAGGCCGGCTCCAACTGCCAGCCCGGCGGAACTTGTTCACGTACAGCTTTTACTCTTCCATCAGGCCCATATACTCAAAAAGATGGAACAGCAGGCTTAACAGGATCGCCACCAGCGTCGCCAGCACCATGCCCTGTACGGTAATCGTGCCAAACGTCAGCTTGGCGCCGGACAGACCGACAATCATGACCACCGCGGTCATCGTCAGGTTGCGGGATTTGCTGTAATCCACCTGCTGCTCAACCAAGAGACGCAGGCCGGAAGCGGCGATTACACCGAACAGCAGCATACAGACGCCGCCCATGACCGGTCCGGGGATTCCATGGATCAGCTGGCTCAGCTTGCCGATAAACGATAACAGGATAGCGAATACAGCAGCGCCGCCGATGACCCACACACTGTACACCTTGGTAATCGCCATAACGCCGATGTTTTCGCCGTAGGTCGTATTCGGGGTCGCCCCAAACAAGCCTGACAGCACATTGGAACAGCCGTCTGCAAACAAAGAGCGGTCAAGGCCCGGCTCCTTCAGCAGGTCGCGCCCCACAATATTCCCCGTAACCATCAGATGTCCAATGTGCTCCGTCAGTACGACCAGCGCAGCCGGCGCGATGATGGCAATGGCATCCATGCTGAAGGTAGGCGCGGAAAACTGCGGAACCGCAAACCAGGGCGCATTGACTACCGGGGTCAGGTCCACCATACCCAGGAAAAAGGCGAAAACATAACCGCAGACTACCCCGAACAAAATCGGAATAATCGCCATAAAGCCTTTAAACGCAACCGAACCGATTACTGTTACAGCCAGCGTAAACACCGATACCATTACGTTGTTCATTTCAATCTTGTCGCCAACCAGTCCTGCCATGGAAGCAGCGGTGGGAGCCAGTTCCAGACCGATAATGGCAATGATAGCGCCCATGGCGGCAGGCGGGAAAATAAAGTCGATCCATTTGGTTCCCAGCATTTTTACGATAAAAGAAAACAGGATAAACAGCAGGCCGAAAACGATGAACCCGGACTGGGCGTCAGAATACGGATGCGACGCCATAATCAGCAAAACAGGGGAAATAAACGCAAAGCTGGAACCCAAATAAGACGGAATCTTGCCTTTTGTCAGAAAGATATAAAGCAAAGTCCCGACACCGTTCATGAACAGGCAGGTATTGGGATTTAACTTAAACAAGAACGGCACCAGCACCGTTGCCCCGAACATGGCAAACAGATGCTGCAGACTCAGCGGAATGTTCATCAGAAGCGGAACGCGCTCTTCAACCTGGATAACTCGATGCGACATGATTATTCCTCCTGTTCAACTTTGGAACCCTTGCTCCATTCGTTTTCCAAAAATTCATCCTGTATTATTGTAATCTTTTTCCTTTTGAGATGCAACCGAAAAGACATAGTTTTGTCACCCGTTTCCGTTCCGTATGTGATAAAATAAAGAAAAACACCGGAGGTCATTTTATGAAAAAGAAACTCATCGCTTTACTGTTTGTTCTCACTACATTATTTGTATTGTGTTCCGGCAGCGCTCTGGCAGCAGAACGCGACAGTATCTCTGTAACCGGGCATGCCAGCGCGGAGGTTGCGCCGGATATGGCGACCGTATACGGCAGTCTGGAAAAACGCGCGGCCAGCGCAGAAGCCGCCCGGGAAGACCTGGCCGGGAAGATGGCGGACTTCAAGCGCATGCTGCTGGTACAGATGATCCCGGATCAGGATATCCAGACCGTTCATTATTCCCTGCAGCCGGAATACATCTATGACAAAAACAAACGTAAACTCACCGGCTATATCGCTTCCGCAAACTACAGAGTGAAAATCAGGGATCTGGAAAAGCTCAGTCCCGTTATGGATAAATCCATAAACTGCGGCCTTGCCATTGACCGGGTTGAATTCGGCCTGAATAACCGCTCCCTGGTGGAAAACAGCCTGCTGGATGACGCTGTCGCCAATGCCAAAGCCAAAGCCGCGGTAGTAGCACGTGCAGGCGGACGTACGTTAGGGTATCTGATCCGCGCCAGTCTGGGCACGGTAACCAGTCCGGTACGGAACATGAACCGCAATATGCTGATGGCAAAAACGGCAGATATGACCGACATGGAATCCACACCAACGGAACTGGATCCCGGCGTAATTACCGTAAATGCCGATGTCAGCCTTGAATTTGCGTTAGAGTAAAAAGGCCTTTATAAAAAGAAGGACCGCTAATCAATCATTTTTAGCAAAACATAAAACAGATATAGTAAAACGGCTGCCTGAAAAGACAGCCGTTATTTCTGTTTCAAATATTTAATTCTGTCAGCAGTTTATGCAAAAATTACCTTCCCAGCCAGGAACTCTTTTTCCCGGCCTGCTTGTCTACGCTGACATTCGAAGGCGCGTACATCAGGATCGATTCGCTGACCTTAGAGATTTTGGCATTGACAATGTAGCTTACACCGCACATATAATCAAAGATACGGATGCGGGTCGCTTTGTCAACTTCAGTGAAGTCCAGCATAATGGCAGAACCTTCAATCAGCTTATCAGCATAGGAAACCGCGTCTTCGTAGGAATGAGGAGTACGCACTAAAATGTCCAGCTGACCGGGACGGACAACGTACGGACCGGCATAGGTATCAACAGGTTCTTCATTACTGAAAAATTTCAGTGCGGAATTTTTAAAACTCATAATTAAGAATCCTCCATCCCTATAATTTTCTAAGTAAATATTTTAGATTTCCGCTACAAAAAACAGTAGTCTGAACTAAATATAAATAGTATATTCGATAAAAATCGAAAAATTCCTCTATCTATTGTATCAGATTTACAAAAAAACACAACTGTTTTTGTGAATTTTTCTGCATTTTCTGCAACTTTTTAAAACGGCATCGCAAATTTTGCGAGACAGTTACTTCTCAATGACGGTGTTTTTCGCGCGCCCGCGGATCCGTCCGCGCTCTACCCGGTCAAGGACACGCTTGCGCATACGGATATTCTTCGGTGTAACTTCCACCAGTTCATCGTCGTTGATATGCTCCAGCGCCTGTTCCAGTGAGAAGAACACCGGCGGGATCAGGCGGATCGCGTCATCGCTGCCGGAAGCGCGCATGTTGGATACATGCTTCTTCTTGCAGGGATTGACATCCATGTCGTCCTCGCGGGCATTCTCGCCGATAATTTCGCCCTGATACACATTCTGCCCCGGCACAATGTACATGGTACCGCGTTCCTGGCAGTTGCCGATGCCGTAGGCACAGGTTTCGCCGTTCTCAAAGGCCACCAGACTGCCCCGGGTACGTCCCGGAATCGGCCCCTTGTAATAATCGTAACCGGCATACACGTGATTCATAACACCGTTGCCTTTGGTGTCCGTCAGGAACTGGTTGCGGAAACCGATCAGGCCTCTGGCGGGAATCTTGAATTCCAGACGCATGTAGCCTGCCATCTCGTGCATGTTCACCAGTTCGGCCTTGCGGGTACCCAGATCTTCCATGACCACGCCCATAAAGTCCTGAGGCACGTCGATGGTCAGGGCTTCCATAGGCTCCATGGTATGCCCGTCCGCGTCCTTGCGCAGGATAACCTTGGGCTTGCCTACCTGCAGTTCAAAGCCCTCGCGGCGCATGGTCTCAATTAAAATGGACAGATGCAGCTCACCGCGGCCCTTAACGACAAAGGTATCCGTATTTTCTGTTTCTTCCACACGCAGCGCCACATTGGTCTGAATCTCTTTCATCAGGCGGTCGCGCAGATGACGGCTGGTCACATACTCGCCCTCCTTGCCGGCAAAGGGACTGTCGTTGACAAGGAATTCCATGGACAGGGTCGGCTCGTCAATCTTGATGCCGGCCAGCGCTTCCGGCTGTTCCGGATCGGCAATAGTGTCGCCGATCTCCACTTTGTTCAGGCCGATCAGGGCCACGATATCCCCTGCCTGCACTTCCGGGATTTCCACGCGCTTCAGTCCCTGATAGGTGTACAGACGTCCGATTTTTTCCTGCGTCTGCGTATCCTCATGCAGCAGCGCAATCTGCTGCCCGTTTTTAATGGTGCCCCGCACAACGCGCCCTACCACGATACGGCCTACATAGGAATCATAATCCAGGGTGTTGGCCAGCATCTGTAACGGCTTGTCCACTTCTACATCCGGCGCGGGAATCGTGTCCAGGATAACCTGGAACAGCGGCTCCAGATTATCGCTTTCATCCTCCATGGACAATTTGGCAAAGCCGGAACGTGCCGAAGCATAGACAACCGGGAACTCCAGCTGTTCGTCATCGGCTTCCAGCTCAATGAACAGGTCCAGTACCTCATCCACAACTTCCGTGGCGCGCTGGTCCGGACGGTCAATCTTGTTGATGACAACAATCGGCTTCAGGTGCTTTTCCAATGCCTTGCGCAGTACGTATTTCGTCTGGGGCATAGGGCCTTCATAGGCGTCGACCAGCAGCAGCACGCCGTCCACCATGGTCAGCACGCGTTCCACTTCCCCGCCGAAATCCGCATGACCCGGGGTGTCCAGGATATTGATCTTGGTTCCTTTATGCATTACAGAAGTATTTTTAGATAAAATAGTGATGCCGCGCTCGCGCTCCAGATCGTTGGAGTCCATGACGCGTTCCGCAACCTTTTCATTCTCACGGAAAATATGACTCTGCTTCAGCATGGCGTCAACCAGCGTGGTCTTGCCATGATCGACATGGGCGATGATCGCAATGTTTCGGATATCGTTTCTGATCATAGTTAACTGTCCTCTCTTTTTCCTGCAATCTGACAAAATACAATGCTGCAGCCGGCTTTTCCGCCGAACATGCAGCCTGAACGTAGCATGTTTACCAAAAGAACGAGGATGCCTGACAAAGCATCCTCGTCAATGACTTTACTATTATATTCGTTTTATTTTTGAGTGTCAATAAAAAACCGTTATTTTACAATGCTGGGGAGCCAGGTAGCCAGTCCCGGTACAAGGCAGAGGATCAGCATCTCCAGCGCCATGACCGCCGCATACGGCATTACGCCTTTTACGATCTGGGTCATCTTGCTGTCGGGGCTGACGCCCTGAATGACGAACAGGTTCATGCCAACCGGCGGGGTGATGAGCGCCATTTCCATGTTGATCTGCAGGATAACATTGAACCAGATGGGATCAAAGCCCAGCTGCATGATGATCGGATAGAGGATCGGTACGGTAATGAAGATAATGGAAACCGTTTCCAGGATGCAGCCAAGGAACAGCAGCAGGCAGTTGATCATAATGAAGAAGATCCAGCGGCTCATTTCCATTTCCGTTACCATACGGGTCAGCGCCTGAGGCACCTGCAGGATGGTCAGCACGAAACCGAACAGGGTCGCGCCGATCATAATGGCAAAAATCATGGAAGAAGTCCTGACCGTTCCCAGCAGGATACCGGGAAGATCCTTCATCGTCAGCGTTTTGTAGATACAGAAGGTGATGAACAAAGAGAACACAGTGCCGACCGCAGCCGCTTCCGTCGGCGTGAAGGCGCCGGTGTAGATACCGCCGACTACGATCACCGGCAGCATCAGGCCCCAGATGGAGCTTTTTAAGGCTGTTATCCGCTCATCCCAGGAAGCCTTGGGTTCCAGCGGCAGGTTACGGGATTTGAAAACGACTACGCCGATAAAGAAGATGGTCAGCATAAATCCGGGAACCACGCCGGACATGAACAGCTGGCCGATGGACTCGCCGGTAATGGCGCCGTACAGGATCATGGGAATCGACGGCGGGATCAGGATGCCTAACGTACCGCCGGCAGCAACAGCGCCCAGCACAACCGTCCGCTCATAATTACGCTTCAGCATTTCCGGAATGGCAATCGCGCCGATGGTAACCGCGCAGGCTGCGGATGAACCGGTGATGGCAGCAAAGATACCGCAGGCTACGATGGTCGCCGCGCCCAGGCCGCCGGGCAGATGGCGCAGCCATTTGTTGCCCAGTTCGAACAGGTCATTGCCGACCTTGCCTTCCAGCAGGATCTGGCTCATCAACACATACAGCGGTACCGCGCAGAGTACAAAGTCATCCAGTGATTTATAGGCCAGCAGCGGAATCTGGTTCAGCGTGCCTTCGCCTCCCATAAAGAGAAGCATACCGGTCAGTCCCCCGGTACCCAGCGCAAAACCAACCGGCAGGCCGATCGCCAGCAGAACCAGCAGCAAAACAGTAAACAGGACTATCATTTTGCCACCTCCCCTGCCGCGACAGCCGGATCATAATCCGGATCACCCAGCTTAATCAGATTCTCCAAAAAGGTCCGGATAAAATGCAGGAACATCAATCCGAAACCCACAGGCAGCGAAGTCTGCGGAATCCACAGGGGGGTACGCAGAGTCGTTGGCGCAATCATGCCCAAATCCCAGGTCATAGCTACCATATCAATGGCATAGACAGTAACTACGCCGCAGAAGATCATGCCGATAAAAGAAGTGATTACATTCAATATTTCATTCGTCCGTTTGCTGAAATGGGACAGCAGGATATCGACCCTGATGTGCTTATTGGCAACAAAGGTCACCGCCATACCCAGAAAACCTGCAATCGTCACACAGTATGTGGAAATCTCCACGACCCACTCGGTCGGGCTGTTGAACAGGCCGCGCATAATGATTTCATACACAATGGAAAAAGCGGGAATGAACAGCAGCAGACCTGCAATCACGCCAACCACCCGGGTTACTCCCATTAAGAATTTTCGGTAAACCGCTAAAAAACCTTTCACGTTATTCTCCCATAAACACACTATTATCCGGTTCTTGTATTGCGATACCGCCGATTGCAGGATACAACCGGCGGCTATCGTCAGTACTTCTGAAATTTAAAACTGATTTATCCTGCTGTGGCTGCAGGAACATTACGAAACAGACTGATTATTTCGTGCAGAGGTCCAGAATCTTTTTGCCCTGTTCGCCGACATGTTTGGTAAAGATATCCCATACCGGTTTGGTCGCTGCCTGCCAGTTTTTGATTTCGTTTTCAGGAACTACATACACTTCCATGCCTTTTGCTTTCAGGTCTTCCAAGCCCTTCAGGTCTTCTGCCTTGGCGTTCTTGCGCAGGGTATCGCGAACTTCGTTAGCAGCTTCCATGAAGGCTTTCTGCTGTTTTTCGCTCATCTTGGCAAAGGACTTATCGTTCATGGCAACGATAAATTCCGGAGACGCATGGTTGGTGATGGTCAGGTATTTGGTAACTTCATACATTTTGCGGTCGCGCATTGCGGAAGTACCGGAGGACTGGCCGTCAATAGTGCCGCGCTGCAGCGCCATGTAAACTTCGCCGGCGCCCATGGTTACAGGGGAAGCGCCCAGCGCTTTAATGGTTTCAGAGGACAGCTCGCTGTAGCCGCGGATCTTCATGCCTTTGAAATCTTCCGGCTTCGTAATGGGTTTCTTGTTGTTGGCAAACTGTACGAAGCCGTAATCTGCCCAGTAAACAACCTTAACATGCTTCTTGGCCAGTTCTTCTTCCAGAACCTTGCCCATGCCGCCGTCGATAGCGCTGTCTACTTTTTCATAGCCCGGGAATACGAAGGGAACGTCAAACACTTCCATGGCCGGGATAATGGTCGCCCAGCGGCCTACCGTATTCAGGCCCATATCTACGCCGCCGGTCATGATGGCGTCGTTCATGGTCTTGTCATTGTACAGCTGGCCTGCTGGATAGGAAGTGATGGTAACTTCGCCATTGGTCTTTTCCTTAACTTTGGTAATAAAGCTTTCTACGCCCTTAGCCAGCGGGTGATTGGCAGGCAGCGCATACGCTAATTTATACTCTACCTTTTTGCCTGCGCCTGCAGCCGGAGCCGCCGCCTTTTTGTCGCCGCCGCCACCGCAGCCTGCCATACAGATTGTCGCCATTGCCATCGCTGCAACTGCCATCGCTTTGAACCATCTTCCAGTTTTCATTCTTTCTCCTCCACTCTTCATTTAATAAAATAGTTTTAAGGAATCGCTGATTAATCTGTCTGCACATTTGCCGACGCTTTTTTAAATTGCGCTTCCTTGACACAGAGTAAAAGGGCCGCAGAACTCCATTGTCCGAAAACAATGACGGTAGCAAAGCGCTGCCATACATAAAAAATCCCCTGCCGGAATCCTCCGTCAGGGGCGTTATTCACGCGGTACCACCCTACATTATACTCTCTGGCCTTATAACGCCGCCGCAGCGCTTTATCCTATCGGTGATTGCCGGTTCAGATAAAGAGTTCCCAGGCGAGAAGTTTTACTGCTTCCACCGGCTCGCACCGACCGCCGGCTCTCTTACGTCCGCATATAAAACTATTCCTGTTCATAACCTTAATTTGAAATTATAACCAGTATAGCAAGGCGATTTCCAAATGTCAACAATTTTTTCATATTTTAGTCACAATTTAATACGGGAACAATGATAATTCTGTTTTTTCACGCTGCCTGAGCGTACAGACAATGACGCAGTCATTCACAAAAAGCGCCGGCAAGCGCGCGAACGAATGAATCCGTGGCTCCTTAAATATTCCCCAGCATATCGTCCATGTAACGGCGGACCTTTTCCAGCTTTTTGCGCATCTGCTCCGCCTTGCTGCTGTCACGCAGGGCAATCTGCTCAATCTTGTTCCGGTATTCCATGTAATTCTTCTCAATGGAAGAAATAGAATCCTGCAATTCTGCGACCTCCGGCATCGTTTCAACTTCCGGAGCCGCCTCAATGCGGTAATCCGCGCCTTCAATCACTACGCTGTCACCGTATTTGGGAATATATACAGCCGTCCCCAGCTGCATCTGCAGTTCCTTGCCCAGCGCGCTGGCAGCGGAAAATTCCCCATGGGTCACAAAGAAGATCTTCGGTTTTTTGGGCATCTTTTTGTACCAGTCCAACAGCTGGTCCCTGTCCGCATGGGCGGAAAAGCCTGTCATATTGACAATTTCCGCCGCCACATGGATGGTCTCGCCCATGATTTTGACTTTTTTGGCGCCGTCAATGAGATTCCGGCCCATGGTACCGTCCGCCTGATACCCGGCAAAGACTACCGTACACTCCGGACGCCACAGGTTGTGCTTCAGATGATGCAGGATACGGCCGGCATCGGCCATACCGCTGGCAGACAGGATAATCTTCGGACCGTCGATGGAGTTGATCATGCGCGATTCTTCCGGCGTTGCGGTGAAGTGGACATTCTTCATGGCAAACAGCCTGTCGCCCTGGAATTCGATCAGCGCCCGGGTCTCCGCGTCATATTCCTCCTTGCTGGCCAGCGTAATGCCTGTCGCCTTCGTAGCCATAGGACTGTCGACATAAATCGGCACATCCGGGATTTTGCCTTCCTGGGTCAGCTTCTGGAAATAATACAGCAGGACCTGGGTACGGCCCACTGCAAAAGCAGGAATGATCACGTTGCCGCCCCGCTCTAACGTATCATTGATAATCTTGGCCAGTTCCGCCTCTTTATCGTAAGCCTTGTGCTTGCGGTCCCCATACGTCGATTCGGTAGTGACAAAGTCCGCGCCCTCCAGAATGGACGGGTCCTCGATGATAGGCTGCTTGGGCTGTCCCACGTCGCCGGAAAAGATCAGCGTCGTCTTTTTGCCGTTCTCCTCTACCTCCAGGCGCACCACCGCACTGCCCAGGATATGCCCCGCCACATGCAGCCGCGCCGTAATTCCGGGCACGACTTCAAAGTTTTCCTCAAAATCATGCACATAAAAATACTGCAGCGAAATATAGGCATCATCAATCGTAAAAAGAGGCACGACCTGGGATTTTCCTGCCCGCAGGCCTTTCCGGTTGGCCAGTTCCGCATCCGACTCCTGAATGTGGGCGCTGTCCGGCAACAATATGGTACAAAGCTGCTGGGTGGATTTCGTGCAGTGTATCCGTCCCTTGAAGCCTTCCTTCACCAGGCGGGGAATCAGCCCGCTGTGGTCCACATGGGCATGGGTCAGGACCATTGCGTCAATCTCACCCGGATGAAACGCAAAGGGCCTTTCATTAAACTGTTTGATGGATTTGGAACCCTGGAACATGCCGCAGTCAACCAATATCTTTTTGTCATTCGCTTCCAGCAAATAGCAGGATCCGGTAACGGTACGGGCTGCGCCTAAAAAAGTCAGCTTCATAACAACAACCTCCTAAACTGCCTGAGAAACCACTGATTAATTCGTCTGCGTCCGGTCAGCACACAAATTCATTAATCAGCGTTTCCCTAAGGAAAACATAATACATTTAATGAAATATTCTCTGTCTGTTCACGATTTTCCTGCAAAACACCTGCAAATTAAATCGTAAAATATTTGTAAATTTGCTGCCACAGGCTGCTGCTGCTGCAAGCGCCGCATTTCCCGCAAGGTTCGTTCCGGTCTTCCCCAAAATAGCGCAAAATATAGTTGCGCAGACAGCCGTCATATTGGCAATACTTCCATAACTCCCGCAGCAGGCCCTGCGCCCGCTCCGGTTCTGCCTGCCGCCGGGCCAGCGCTTCCGCCACAGCCAAATCGTCCCTGCTGTAAAACAGCAGGCAGTATGCCTCCACGCCATTCCGCCCTGCCCTGCCCGCTTCCTGGTAATACTCCTCCAGGCTCTGGGGCAGGTTGTAATGAACCACAAACGAGATGTCTTCCTTGTCGATGCCCATACCAAAGGCGGAAGTGGCAACAACAATCTGCAGGCAGCCTGTCAGGAACGCATTCTGCACAGCCTGCCGTTCCCCGGTCGTCAGCCCTGCGTGATAGCGGGCCACCCTGTACCTTCTTTGCTGCAGCAGACGGAAGACATGCTCTGTGTACTGATGCGTAGCACAATATACGATCCCGTTCCTTTGCTGCTGCTTTTCCAGAAAATCCAGCAGCGCCCTGTCTTTATCTGCCACTGCCCGTTTGGCGAAAAACAGGTTGGGGCGGTCAAAGCTGCGGCAGATCACTTCCGGCTCCTTCATGCCTAACCCACGGATAATATCCTGCCGCACCGCCGGTGTAGCCGTTGCCGTAAAAGCCGCATATAACGGCCGTTTCGGCAACGCCTCCACAAAATCCCGAATCTGCAGGTAGGACGGGCGAAAGTCGTGTCCCCACTGGGAAACACAGTGGGCTTCATCCACCACGACAAAATCCGGCGGATTCTGCCGGGCAAAACGGAGAAACGCTTCATTCTGCAAGCGCTCCGGCGAAAGGTACAGCAGCTTGAAGGCGCCTGCCCCCACTTCATACAGCGTACGGTTATAGGTATGCTTGCTCATGCTGCTGTTCAGGCACACTGCGGGAATGCCGTTCCGCTGCAGGTGTGCCACCTGATCTTCCATCAGGGAAATGAGCGGTGAAATGACAAAGGTTACGCCGTTCTGCATCAGCGCGGGAACCTGAAAGCACACGGATTTTCCGCCGCCGGTAGGAAGCAGGGCCAGACAGTCCCTGCCGCTGAGAATCGCCGCAACGATTTCCCGCTGTCCGGGGCGAAATGCGTCGTAGCCAAACCGGGCTTTTAATAGTTGTTCCGGCTGCAAATAAGCACCTCCCAACAGAATTATTGATGTTTATTCTCAAGTCAATTCTTTGACGTGTTCTTCTCTTTAATCGG
>JAFTZZ010000088.1 GCA_017460905.1 Acidaminococcaceae bacterium
AAAAAATTAACTGCCGGATTACAGGCGATTAACCGCTCTGATTTTATGCCGGGAAATGTTACCCGTTCAAAGGATATAGCTTTGCCGGAGAAAAATTACTGGGTTTGGAATCTGAGCGCCAATTATAAGTTTGATAAGAATTGGAAAGGATTTGCCAAAGTATATAATTTGTTTAATAAAGGATATATGTCATATACAACGCTCAATACTAAATGGGCGGCCGGTGATCCTGAATTAGAACAGTGGCGTTATTTTGGCGGCCAGGGGAGAAGCTTTATTGCCGGTGTAGAATACACATTCTGATGATAACGGCTTTTACGTAAGTTTTGATTTTTCAGTTTTGTTTGCAACAGGTTCCCTGCAATGAATCAGGGAACCTGTTTTCCAGGGTAGATTATGCGATTGATAACTGCTTGTATATGCTGTATGCTTATAACGGTTTTGTTTATGGGCTGCGGAAATGAATGGAAAGCCCAGGCGCCTGCGTCTGCCTCTTCGTCTGTTACCGTAGATACCTTTGACGGCTATGCAGGGCAGGGTCGAATTATTTCCCAGACGTTTTATGAAGTTCCTAAACGGGTACTGGCAGTTTCAGAATCATCGATTGATAACATGCTGTTTCTGGAACTGCAGGACCATATTGCCGCAGTCTCATCCTGTACTGCGGATGAGCGGTGGCCGGGAACGGACAAATACAGGTTATTCTATAAGCTTGCGGATTACGGATATCCCTCGAAGGAAGCAGTGTTAGGTCTGCAGCCTGACCTGATTGTTTCCTGGGGTTCGCTGTTCGGGGACAGCGCATTGGGCAGCGTAACCTACTGGCATACAAAAGGGATTCATACCTATGTGCTGTCAAACACTATGCCGGCAAAATATTCAAATGGCAGGAAAGTTGAAAATATTATCAGGGATTTGCGCGCGCTTGCGCAGATTTTCCGGATACAGGACGAACGGCTGCAAAAGATTGATGCGTTGCAGCAGCGGATTGACAAACTGAAACAGAAGGCTCCGGCGGAACCGGCGGAAAAACGACCTTCGGTTGTAACGATACAGTATGTATACGGCAACGAATTTTATGGGCGTGGCAATATGGATATGACCACTGACATTATTGCTGTGGCGGGCGGACGGTCGCTGGATGCGGACATTGGCGGCAAGAAGAGCGTTGAGTATCTGATTAAACAAAACCCGGATGTGATTATGGTCGTAGACATGCCCCGCCGCCCGGCTGAAGCAAAGATCCGAACGATGCGGGCCCATCCGCTGCTCCAACGGGTTACGGCAGTAAAACACAATCAGTTTTTTAAAATACCTTACCGTGCGTTTTACGGCGGCAGTGTATATACGATAGAAGAGACAGAACGGCTGCATGAGTATTTGAAACAGTGTATCAGAGGCTGACATGAAAACCGGTTATTGCAAATTAGGGCTGTACCTGCTTTTACTGACGGCATTTTTATTGTGTTCAGTGGTGCATTCCCTTTCCATCGGTGTGGTTGACATTTCCTGGAAAGAGATTGTACAGGTGTTGTATGGCTTTTTGATAGATAAAAATATGCTCGTTACATTAGAAAATCCCGTGGCGGCGGATATCATCCTTGATCTTCGCCTTCCGAGAATACTGATGGCGGTCATCGCCGGAGGCGCATTAGCTTTGGGCGGTGTGGTCATGCAGGCGGTGATCCGCAATCCGCTGGCTGATCCGTATATTCTGGGCGTGTCCTCCGGCGCGGCGCTGGGAGCGACGGCCAGCATCATTTTAGGCGCATTCAGCATTTTCGGTGTGTACGGGGTTTCCGCAGGCGCGTTTATCGGCGCGCTGGCAGTGACATTTACCGTGTTTGCCCTGACTTTTTCCGTCAGCGGCAGCCAGAGTATCACTAAACTGATCCTGGCAGGCACGGCGCTGAACGCTATCTGCGGTTCCTGTACCAGCATGATCGTATATCTGGCAAAGGATGTGGAAGGCATTCGGGACGCCAGCTTCTGGATTATGGGAAGTATGGGACGGACGACCTGGGAGATGCTGCCGTTGGGGTGTATTCTATTTTGTGCAACATCTCTTTTCTTTGCTACCCAGTTCCGCAGCCTGAACGCCTCTCTTTTGGGTGATGAAGCGGCGGTTACATTAGGCATTGACGTGGCGGGAAAGCGTAAACTATATCTTGTGCTTGTTGCCCTTATGGTCAGTTCCGTTGTGGCGTCCGTGGGGATTATCGGATTTGTGGGACTGGTGGTTCCCCACATTGTCCGTCTGCTGTTGGGCAGCGATCATACTCGGTTGTTGCCGGTTTCCGTGTTGCTGGGCGCTATATATCTTGTTTGGTGCGATGTTTTTGCCCGTACCGCATTGATGAATGCGGAAATTCCCATCGGTATCGTTACTTCGTTGATTGGCGGGCCGTTCTTTTTATATTTGATGATGTTTCGTAAATATGGTTACGGTGATCGGTAGCACCAGGCTTTGCCTGATTGATACAACACTCCTGAACCGCAAAATCCGTTTCCTGCTTTTTATGGAAACGGATTTTGTGTATAATAGTATTGGAATTAATAGTGATTAGGAAGTAATAACTAATAATACGGAGAAACTCATGAACGAATTCTACAATGATATGATGCTTTTGGGGATGAAGCCGTTTACACTGCTGCACCGCTTAGGCGTGAACGGAAAGCAGTCGGGCAGTCTGGCTGCCATTCAGGAAATCCCCCATGCGGTAACGGTGATGTACGGTCCCCGGGGCTGCGGGTTTCATTACCGCAATACCGTGCGCGTCCGCTGCGGCCCGGTGGCGAACCTGGAATGCGCGGGGCTGGCAGATCAGGATGTTATCTTCGGCGGCGAAAAGAAGTTGCGCACGGTATTACAGGAAATTGACAGGGAAAAGCATCCGGAGATGATCTTTATTCTGCCTACGGTGGTCTCGGATGTAATCAACGACGATATCTATGGGATTGCGCAGGATATGCAGCCTGATATCCGGGCAAAGCTTGTAGTCGTACAGTCACAGGCGTTTTCCCATATGGACAAGTTTAATTCAAGAAGGAACCTTAAGGAGTTGGCGGGGCAGAACTGCAGGCAGAAGTTTTCCGGCGCCGATTACCGTGGCTGCGGTTATGTGGAGGTCATGAACGCCCTGGTAGAACAGGTCATGGAGCCGCAGGAGAGGGATCCGCTGGCCATCAACGTGGAAACCTTTATCTGGGGCTATGGCGGCACCAAAAAGCTGGAACGGATGAAAGCGCTGCTGGCCCGTATGGGGATTCGCGTCAACGCCTTTCTGCCGGCTGCCGGGCTGGAGCAGATCCGGCAGGCGCCGAAAGCTTCCCTGAATCTGGTGCGCCGAAAAAAGTGGGCTCTGGACATGGAAGAACGTTTTGGCACGCCCTTTTTGCATATTTCGATGATGTATCAGTGGCACGGTCTTGACGGCCTGCGTGAACTGTATGAAACGATGGGGGAAAAGCTGGGGGTTCTGCCGCAGGTGAAGGCGGTTTTGGATGCAGAGGAAAAACGGATTAAACCAAAGCTGGAAGAAATCCGGAGCCGGTTTCTCAATCGCCGTTTTTGTCTTATTACCAACAGTTTTTCGGCGTTGCCGGATATCATAAAATGTTACGAGCATGATTACGGTATTCCGCTGCGGCACATCCTGCTGATTCGGAACCCGAACTTTCGGCGGGATTTTGCCGTGGATGACGCCATGATGGAGCGGCTGTACCAGCGGATCAGGGACGCCATGGAGTTGTACAACTGTGGGGCGGAGCTGACCGTTGATCCGGATGAAGAGGGGCTGCAGAAGGTCATTGCGGACAGCGAATTCCTGATCTGTGGGAGCCATCCCCGTTACGCCCGTTTTGGTAAGCCCATGATTCCGACCTTTTTGGACAGGGATGTATTTGATTATGACAGCTTTGTGGAAGTGGCGGCCGATTTTGCCGAAAAGGTCAGAGAGGCGGCGCCCCCTGCACACTTGTTGCTGAACCGGATGGCATACGATCCGGTATTTTACCCGCTGCGGCAGGATGATGTAAACACACAGGCTTCCAAGGAAATGTACAGCAGGATGTGGAGGTTGCGGAAACGATGAAACCAATGAGCGGATGCGCATTGATCGGCGCTGCGCGCGCTTTGTCCGGAATCCGGGACGCGGTGGTACTGCAGCATTCTGTCGTGGGCTGTCACTGGGGTTCGTTGGCAGCCGGTATGCTGCAGCAGCCGGATAATTTCCGCCAGGCCAGTACAGTTATATATGAAGAAAACGTGATCCGGGGCGGCATGGAGCTGATTCCCCAGGGTCTTACGAATATTGTGCAGTTATATCCGGAAGTGAATGCGATTTTTGTGGTCAGCGGCTGTATTCCCAACATGATCGGGGACGATGTGGAAAGTGCCATTGCCGCCTGGCAGGAAGAAAATCCCGGTCACCGTGTGCTGCATATTCCGGCGCCGGGGTACGCAGGGCATGAAGGCGACGGGATTGAGCGCGCATTGTTAGCCTTGCTGCCGTTGATGGAAGAAAATACGCAAGCATGGCACAGGAAAAAAACTTATTCTGGCGGCGCGGCGGTGGATTCTTACGGTAACATGGTGGCGAAACCCGCGATGGGTGCCGGTGAGCATGCAGATTTGACAAATAGAACGTGCGGCGGTAAAGAAACAGAAGATGTTCCCAAGATAAACCTGCTGGGCCTGACCGCCAGCGACCCGTACAGCATTAATGATGTAAAATATCTGCGCCAGATTTTTGCGGGAAAACTGGAAATCGTTTGCGCACTGCAGCAATGCGCAATAGAAGAAATCGCCCGCATGGGGCAGGCCGATTTAAATATCGTATTCGGACGCGGCGTTAAACTGGCAGAACGGATGCAAAAGCAGTTTGGGATGCCGTATATTTGCTGTGATTACCCTTACGGTATTCAGGGGATGCTGACCTTTCTTGCGCAATTGGAAAATAAACTGTCTGCAGATTTTTCTGATATTAAAATGCAGTTGGGGAACCGTGCAGACAGTTTGGTCAAGAACAGCGCCATGTATCTGACTACCTTGTATCAGCTGCCGACAGCCCTGGTGGGCGACAGCGCCCATCTTTCCGGCATGCAGCGTTTCCTGCAGGATGAACTGGGGATGGAAACGGTGATCGCGTTGGATACGGATACGGAAGACCAGAACCGTCTGGAAAGGGAATTGAGACAATCAGAAGCTGTACTGTTGCTGGGTTCGTCCTATCAGGCGGAGCTGGCGGACAGGCTGACCCTGCCAATGGTGCGGTATGTTTATCCGGTGGTAGATGAGGTTTGCTTAACAGAGCAGCCTATGATTGGAGCGGAGGGGACTGCGTACCTGCTCCAGCAGATTGTGAACGCAGCGATGCGGGTGCGTTACAAAACGGAAGGTGTTTTTGGCGGATTGCGTGTTACGGACTGCGGCTACAATCAGGAAGAATTGCATTGTGATGTTCAGCGGGAACCGCAGTGCAGGGACAAGGGAGAAGACGAATGAAATCAACAAGCGCAGTATCTCTTCATCCTTGTTTTGCGGAAAAGGCGAACCAATATGCCCGCATCCATCTGCCAGTTGCGCCCGCCTGTAATATCCAGTGCCGGTACTGTCTGCGCAAATTCTGCTGCGCCAACGAATGCCGTCCGGGCGTTACCGCAAGGATCATGAGTCCGGCGGAAGGCCTGGCATGGTATGTGAGCCAGAAGCAAAATACCCCGGAAATTACGGTGGCCGGCGTAGCCGGTCCCGGGGATGCGCTGGCCAACTGGAACGCCGTTAAAGAAACCCTGCAGCTTGTGCGCCAGACGGATGCTGACGTTTTCTTCTGCCTTTCTACCAATGGGCTGCTGCTGCCTGAATATGCGCAGGAGCTGGCAGAGGCAGGTGTGGAATTCCTGACGGTGACGATGAATTGCACGGATGCCGAAGTGGGGATGCGGTTGTATTCTTACGTGAATTACAAGGGGAAAATGTACCGGGGGAAAGAAGCTGCCGCTCTGCTGTTCCGGCAGCAGGTACAGGGGATAGAGCTGGCGAAAAAGCTGGGCCTGTATGTGAAGGTAAACTGTGTGGCGATTGATGGCGTCAACGAAAAAGAGATTGAAAAGGTTGCGCAGCTTGCCGGAAAACTGGGATGTGATGTGATGAACATCATCCCGCTGCTGCCGGTGCCCGGCAGCGAACTGGAAAATGCCCGTCCCCTTTCCTGTGAAAAGATGGAAGCACTGCGGTTAACCTGCGGTAAAATGATCAGGCAGATGGAACACTGCAACCGCTGCCGCGCAGATGCAGTCGGCAGGTTGAAATAGTTTTATATAACACTCCTGAAGCACAAAATCCGTTTCCCGGTGAAAGGGGAGACGGGTTTTGTGTTTTCCTGGGGGAAATATAATAATTTAAAATTGTAGGTAGAATATGCTATAATATTCTTACAAAGAATTTGTCTTCATACAGGCAAATTTAAATTGCTGAATTCCGCGCGTGGCAATAAATGTTACTAAATTACTATGGGAGGGGTTTCAGATGATCGGCTTATGTAAAAAAATGTTGCTTTTATTTACGGTGCTGTTAGTATTTCCCGGCTGTCCGGGCAGCGTGCAGGCAGCCATGCCGTCTGCTATTGTCCAGAACAATACTGTCAAACCCGGTGAAGCGGAAATCTATCTGGCAGGCGGCTGCTTTTGGGGCACTGAACTGTTTATGCGGGTGATCAATGGGGTAATTTCCGCGGAAAGCGGATATGCCAACGGAAATACGGCAAACCCGA
>JAFTZZ010000089.1 GCA_017460905.1 Acidaminococcaceae bacterium
CGAAACCGTAACCCAGGCTGTTATTACGGTTCCGGCATACTTCTCCGATTCCCAGCGCCAGGCGACCAAAGACGCAGGCAAAATTGCCGGCCTGGAAGTGCTGCGTATCATCAACGAGCCCACGGCAGCTTCCCTGGCCTACGGCATTGACAAGACCGACGACCATACCATCCTGGTCTATGACCTGGGCGGCGGTACCTTCGATGTCAGCATCCTGGAACTGGGCGACGGCGTATTCGAAGTAAAAGCTACCAACGGTGACACCCATCTGGGTGGCGACGACTTCGACAACCGCGTAATGGACTGGATGGTTGCTGAATTTAAGAAAGAAAGCGGCATTGACCTGTCCGGCGACAAGATGGCCATGCAGCGTCTGCGTGAAGCGGCTGAAAAAGCCAAGATCGAGCTGTCCAGCATGGTGACCACCAACATCAACCTGCCGTTTATCACTGCCGGCGCAGACGGCCCGAAGCATCTGGACATGAACCTGACACGCGCGAAATTTGAAGAAATGACCGCGGATCTGGTAGAACGGACCATTGGGCCCACCAAACGTACTTTAAGCGATGCAGGCCTGACGGCAAGCCAGATCAACAAGGTTATCCTGGTTGGCGGTTCTTCCCGTATCCCGGCGGTGCAGGAAGCCATCAAACGCGTGATGGGCAAAGAGCCTACCCGCAATGTAAACCCGGACGAATGCGTTGCTATCGGCGCAGCGATCCAGGCTGGCGTACTGGCCGGTGAAGTAAAAGACGTCCTGCTGCTGGACGTTACCCCGCTGTCTCTGGGTATTGAAACCCTGGGTGGCGTATTCACCCGCATCATCGACCGCAATACCACTATTCCGACTTCCCGGAAGCAGGTGTTCTCCACGGCAACGGACAACCAGCCTTCCGTTGATATCCATGTACTGCAGGGCGAACGCGATATGGCTGCGGACAACAAGACCCTGGGCCGCTTTGAACTGGGCGGTATCCCGGCAGCTCCCCGCGGGGTTCCGAAGATCGAGGTTGCCTTCGACATCGATGCTAACGGTATCGTAAATGTAAGCGCCAAGGATCTGGGCACCGGTAAGGAACAGAAGATTACCATCACTTCTTCCGGCACCCTGAGCAAGGACGAAGTGGACCGTATGGTCAAAGAAGCGGAAGCCAACGCGGAAGCCGACAAGAAACGCAAGGAAGGCGTAGAGATCCGCAATCAGGCAGACTCCCTGATCTATCAGGCCGAAAAGACCATCAAAGATATGGAAGGCAAGGGCAAGGATGACCTGATCGCCAAAGTCAAATCCGCAATGGATACCCTGAAGGCTGACCTGAAGGGCAATGACAACGATAAGATCAAAGCCGATACGGAAGCGCTGACAAAACCGTTGTACGAACTGTCTGCCGAGCTTTACAAACAGGCTGAAGCGGCCAAGGGCGACACCGGCGCGGCTGGCGCCCAGGGCGCTGAAGAAGCCAAAAAGCCGGAAGACGACGTAGTAGACGCGGAAGTTGTTGACGACAAGAAATAAGACCGGCGGGATGGGATAAAACAATGGCTGAAAAGAGAGATTTTTATGAGGTGCTTGGCGTCTCCAAAGACGCCAGCGCCGATGATATCAAAAAAGCATACCGCAAGCTGGCACGCAAGTACCATCCTGATCTGAACAAGGACAACCCGGAAGCTGCAGAAAAGTTCAAGGAATGCAGCGAGGCGTACAGCGTCCTTTCCGATGAACAGAAGCGTGCCCAGTATGACCAGTTTGGCATGGCTGCCTTTGAGAACGGCGGCGCCGGCGCAGGCGCCGGCGGTTTCGGCGGGTTTGAGGGCTTCGGCGGTTTCGGCGGCGGAGGCATGGATGATATTTTCGACATGTTCTTCGGCGGCGCCGGCGGCCGCAGGAGCAGTCAGGCGAACAAGGGACCCCAGCGGGGCAGCGACCTGCGTTTCGACCTGAACCTGACCTTTGAAGAGGCCGCTTTCGGCGTGGAGAAAGAAATTTCCCTGTACCGGGACGAGACCTGCGATCATTGCCACGGCAACGGCGCGGAACCCGGCTCCAAGGTGGAAACCTGTCCGGACTGTCACGGTACCGGTCAGATCCGCGTGGTGCAGAATACCATGCTGGGCCAGATGCAGACGGTACGGCCCTGCCCGAAATGCAATGGGGAAGGCAAGATCATTTCCGACCCGTGCCATGAATGCCGCGGCACAGGTACGGTTAAAAAGCAGAAGAGCCTGAAGGTTAAGGTTCCGGCCGGTGTGGACGACGGTTCCCGCCTGCGTGTTGCCAACGAAGGGGCGGCCGGCGCCAAAGGCGGTCCTAACGGGGATCTGTACGTCTATCTGTTTGTAAAGGCGCACAAGTTCTTTGAACGGGACGGCAACGATGTTTATTGCGAAGTGCCGATCAATATTGTACAGGCTGCCCTGGGCGCGGAGGTGGAAGTGCCTACGCTGGACGGCAAGGTCGTCATGAAGATTCCGGAAGGCACCCAGCCGGGCCGCGTCATGCGCCTGCGGGGCAAAGGGATTCCGCATCTGCGGGGTTCCGGAAGAGGCGACCAGATGGTACGGATCAAGGTCGTTGTGCCTACGAAGCTGACGGAACGGCAGAAAGCTTCCCTGCGGAATTTCGCCGATGTGGCGAAGGATAACATCAACCCGGAGGAAAAGAGCTTCCTGAACAAAATTAAGGATATGTTCAAGTAAACTGATCCTGAAAAGTTAATATGAAACAGGTCTGAAAGGGCTGTAGCAAAATGAAGGTTTCGACCGGATTTTGCTGCAGCTTTTTTTCTTTTGAAGAGTACTTGACTTTGTATGGGGTATGGTGTAATATTTAGGTAGTAATACTATAGGTTGTTCTATGCGACAAAATCGGATAAACGATACTAAAGTAGTACTACTGCAATGCTTTTATAAAGCATTGCATGGAACATTGACAATTCCATACAGTCAATTAAGGTAACCGTCTCATTACCTTTTTTGTGCATCCCAAATTTTTATGAATGGAGGAATTCTCTTTATGGACGCACTCATAGTTTCCCTGCAGTCTGTTTGGAACGACTCGGGATTCGAGGGCCTGACCAGCGGTAACGTGATCATGCTCCTCGTCGGCCTGGTACTGCTGTACCTGGCTATCGGCAAAGGCTTCGAGCCTCTGCTGCTGTCCAACATCGCATTTGGCTGCCTGTTGGGCAATATTCCTAAGACCGGCTTTGCGGAAGAACCCGGTGTTATGCAGGTAATTCTGTACGGTATCAACAACGAAATCTTCCCTCCGCTGATCTTCATGGGCGTTGGC
>JAFTZZ010000090.1 GCA_017460905.1 Acidaminococcaceae bacterium
GAACTCCGTCGGGTTTAACTAATACTAACGATTTCTGGTCCATGTTTTTCTCTCCTTTAAATAATATAAAATTTTATTGCATATAATCAAGCCAGGCTCAAAACCCGGTATGAATCGAAACTCACTCTTCCAGCTTGCCCTGCCGTTTCATGGCTTCCGCCTGTTCACGCAGCAGTTTCACCCTTTCTTCGGTAGAAGGATGGGTGCTGAACAGCTTCTGCATATCCTTCAGGCTGAAAGGACACATGATAAACATGTGGGCTGTCGCCGCCGTAGCGTTTTGCATGGTCCTGCGGGAAGAATACATGGAAATCTTTTCCAGCGCGTCAGCCAGATAATTGGGATTGCCGCACAATTCCCCGCCGCCCTCGTCTGCTTTGTATTCACGGCTGCGGGAAACCGCCATCTGGATCAGCGCCGCGGCAATGGGCGCCAGTATCAGCAACAGGATTGCCGCGATGGGGTTATTATTTTCCCTGTCCCGGCCGCCGCCAAACCACATGGCAAAACGGGAAAGGGTGGTAATCATACCGGCCATACTTGCCGCAACTGTACTGATCAGGATATCACGGTTCTTGACGTGGGTCATTTCATGCCCCAGCACGCCTTCGATCTCTTTCGGGGAAAGATAATTCATCAGGGCCGTTGTTACGGCAACTGCCGCATGCTCCGGATTACGCCCGGTAGCAAACGCATTGGGAACCTGATCGTCAATAATATAAACCTTGGGCATCGGCAGGTTTGCCCGCTGCGCCAGCCGCTTCACGATTCCGTACAGGGCAGGCGCCGAGTTTTCATCCACCTGATGCGCCTTATACTGTGACAGAACCATCTTATCGCTGTTCCAGTATGTAAAGAAGTTCATGCCGACAGAAAAGATCAGCATCATCAACATCCCCTGCTGGCCGCCGAAAAGGTCGCCCACCATAACCAGTAACAGCGTTAACAATGTCATTAAAAATGCAGTCTTCATAATTATAAACACACTCCTTACCTTACGGCTATATAATTATACCAAACTTTGCATTATTTTTCAATTTCACCCTTGATAGACCGCAGCATATCCTCACTGTTCTCCCGCACCTTGCGGATCAGGATCGGGTTCAGCAGGCCTGCGATCATGGGGACGCCGAATTCAAAGTCAACCGCCAGGGAAACATTGACTCCTTCCTCTGTATCCAGCAGTTCCCAGGCTCCTTTCATCTTTTTCAGGTCGCCGGCAGTCTGTTTGTAGGTAATTTTGCAGGTTTCCGGATAAAAGTCATCCCGTTCTGTCCAGATAATCTTCCTGCCATCAACGTTAGAAACCCAATGGGATATGTCATAATTATCGCCTTTTTCCAGAATCTCAACGCTGACCAGGTTTTTCATGAATTTCGGATATGATGCCATATCCCGGATTACATCGTAAATTTTATTTTTTTCCCCTTTGATTACGATTTCAGATTTTACAAAAGGCATATGCATTCTCCGTTCTGCCAGATTCTAAAACAAATTCACAATACTATGATCAGTTACCGGTTTACAAATCTTCTATTGCAGCCGCAACCTGTTTAATGCTGGAACGCAGTACTTCCAGTACGTGATCCACCACCTGTTTCGGCATGGTCAGCGGCGGCTCAATGCGGATCACTTTCGGATTGTTCAGCGTGTACGCAACGATCACGTGCTGATCGATCATCAGGGCCATCAGCATGCCGCCGGCGCCTTCCTTTACCAGATCCATGCCGATCATCATACCCCGGCCGCGCACTTCTTTGATGACCTGGGGAAATTCCCGGGCAATTTCTTCAATTCCCCGCTTAAAATAAGCGCCGGTCTCCGTGCTGCGCTGCAGCAGGTTTTCTTCCTCAATAACCTGCAGGGTTGCCACCCCGGCCGCGCAGGCCATCTGCCCGCCGCCAAAGGTTGAAGTGTGCAGGAAGGGCGCCTCGATCAGTCCTTTCCATGCCGCCTCTGTGCCAACGACCGAGCCGAGAGGCATAATGCCGCCGCCCAGCGCTTTAGCCACTGCCATCAGGTCAGGCCTGGCGCCGTCATGATTGACGCCGAACCATGCGCCGGTGCGCCCGATACCGGTCTGCACTTCATCCGCAATCAACAGCGCGCCTTTTTTATGAGCTATTTCTTCCGCCTGCTTCATGTAGCCGTCCGCAGGAACATTGATGCCGCCTTCCCCCTGTACGGGCTCCAGGATAACGGCCGCAGTCTCTTCATCTACCGCGTCTTCCAAGGCGGAAAGATCATTGAACGGCACATGGACAAACCCTTCCAAAAGCGGTTTGAAGGGATCGCGGTACATGTCCCGTCCGGTAGCGGTCAGCGAGCCAAAGGTCTTGCCGTGAAATGCGTTTTTGGCTGCTACGAATTTCCGCCGTCCGGTAGCCAGCCGCGCCACCTTCAGACAGCCTTCCACAGCTTCCGTCCCGCTGTTACAGAAAAAATTATACTGCAGAGCGCCCGGCGTAATTTCCGCCAGCTTTTCCGCCAGCAAGGCCGCAGGCTCATTAAACAGGACCTTGCCGCACATGGGCATGGCGCGCTGTTCCCGCTCCACCGCCTCCACAACCTTCGGATGCTTATGCCCGACGGCAAACATGCCAAAGCCGCCCAGGCAGTCAATAAATTCCGTTCCCTCCGTATCCGTAATGGTCCAGCCTTCCGCCTGGGCTTCTATACTGGAAAGCCCCATAAAACGGAACAGCCGCGTGGATGACGGATTGATATATGTTTCGTATTTCTGCATAACTTCTTCCGGATGCATGCCAAAACCTCCCAAATAACAGAACAACTTGATTAAGGAAAATCCTTAGACGCACGGGACGAAACGACTTTGGGAATATCCCTGTCCCGGTTTGTCAGATTTCCGTGATGGAAAAAGAAAACTGTATCTGTAATAAAAGTCCGTTCGCTGTCTTTGCCGGATTTTACGGCAATACCCAGATCAAGCCGCCAGGCGTCCATATCATGCCAGGTGCTCATTTCTTCTTTAATGACTTTTATATCTGTCCCCTGCAAATGTTCCTTCACCCAGAGCGCAGCGCCTTCCAGTTCCGTTGTAACAGGCACCCCTACCGCAACTTCCCGGTCTGTCCAGACAATATCGGCGCTGGATACTTCCAGCATGTCTTTGTGTGTCCGGCGTTCCGTATCCCGCAGCTGCCAGTTTTCCCGCTTTAACAGTAACACGTCATCCACGGTCCGGTGCGCCGTTTTTGATTCTTCATTCAAATCAAAGGACTCTACCGTTGTATCAGCCAGGTCCTTCGGTTTTTCCTGTGTGAGGGAACCGTAAAACAGGCCTGCCGCCCCTGCCAGTAAAAGTAAAATGATTACAACTAAAATAAAACATCCCAAGCCGCCATGACTATTTTCATGGGAACTCCGGTTATCCTGCATATATGCCCCTCTTTCCCTGTCCGTCATTTCCGCGGATGCGCCTTTTCGTAAACCGAACGCAGCCGCTTATTTGTCAGGTGTGTATAAATCTGTGTCGTAGAAATATCGGCATGCCCCAGCATTTCCTGTACGCTGCGCAGGTCGGCGCCATTATCCAGCAGATGCGTGGCAAAAGAATGGCGCAGGACATGGGGCGATATCTTTTTGGTAATGCCGGCCAGCCTGCCGTATTGCTTTATAATCTCCCAGACCCGCTGCCGGGTCAGGCCCTGTCCGCCCAGTCCGAGAAACAGCGTCTCCGGATCAGTCTCATGTTCTGTCAGGAACGTGCCTCTGGCCTGTTCGATATATTTCTGTAAAAATTCAACCGCTACGCTGCCTAACGGAACGATCCGTTCTTTGGATCCCTTGCCAAAAGCAATCACATACCGCATGGCCAGATTGACGCTGCCCATTTTGACGGTAACCAGTTCCGAAACGCGCATGCCGGTTGCATACAGCATTTCCAGCATCGTCCGGTCCCGCAGCCCTTCCGCAGTGGAAATATCCGGTGCTTCCAGCAGCGCGCGGACCTCCGCTTCCGTCAGGACCTTCGGCAGATGGACCCCTTTGGTCCCCGCTTCCACTGCGTCAGCCGGATCCGCCTGCAGGTAATTTTCCGTAATCATAAAACGATAAAACGCTTTGATCGCCGCCAGCTTTCTGGCAATCGTCGCCGCCGCCCTGCCCTGCAGCTTCAGCTTTGTAATATAACCGATGATCTGCGAACGCTGTACCTCTGCCAGCTTATCCTCCGGAACGGACAGCGCCCTGCAGAAGATCCGCAGATCACGCAGATATGACTGCCGGGTGTTTTCCGAGAGGCCGAGTTCTACCTGCAGATATTCCATAAATAACGCAAGATAATCCATTCCCGCCCCTTTCCGGCAACGCTTTTCCTGCGATAACACTGCTTAATTCTTCTGCACGCCTGCTGTAAAACTTTTACATAAACCCGTGTAACCGGCTTTTCTCTAAAAAAGAAAAACAACGCCTGCGCGCCGTTTTTCCTGCATACGAAAGCTCAGTCCTTCTTTTCCGCTTTTTCCGGCTGCATGATTGTAATATTCGCGACCGGGGAAATGGTGGAAACCGCATGCTTGTAGACCAGCTGCTGTTTTCCTTCATTTTCAATGATTACAGTAAAGTTATCAAACCCGCGGACCAGGCCGCGAATTTGGAACCCGTTCACCAGATAAATGATAACCGGGAGATTCTCTTTTCTTACATGGTTCAGGAAACTGTCCTGCAAATTCATCGTGGTTTTAGTACCTGCTGTATTTGTCATGCCTTTTCGCTCCTTATCATTTCTTTATGATTTTCAAATCGTAGTAACAAAATGTATTATATTAAATTTTACAACCTTTTAAATTTTTTCACAAGGGTATCTGTCATATCTGTTACAATTTTTTCATAGTTTAAATCCCGCTGCAGTGTGTACCAGTGCACATAAGGCATTTTTTTATACCAGGTCAACTGCCGCTTGGCAAAATGACGTGTTCCCTTTTTGATACTATCGACAGCGGTGTCAAAATCGCATTGACCCGTGAGATAGTCCGCCATTTGCCGGTATCCGAGGCTTTTCATGGAAAGGCAGGCGGGCGATACCCCCGCGTTTAACAAGCCGCGCACTTCTTCCTCCAGCCCGTCCGCAAGCATACGGTCTACCCGCTGATTGATCCGCTCATATAAAAAATCCCGGTCCATGGAAAGACCGAAAACCGCAGCATCGTAAACCAGTTCCCCCTGCTTTTCCCGGGAAACCGTTTCCCCGGACAAGGCTGTCTCCAATGCCCTCACTACCCGGCGGATGTCATTGGGATGCAGGCGTGCCGCTGCGGCGGGGTCCGCTTCCTGCAACCGTGCGTGCAGCGCTTCCGCCCCGTTTATTTCCGCAAAGGCCTCCAGCTCGCTGCGTAATCCGGCATTCCCTTCCACACTGCTGAAACGGTAGTCTTCCAGCAGCGCTTTAATATATAATCCGGTACCACCGACTAAAATCGGCAGATTACCTCTTTCCGTAATCTCATGGATCAGTCCGGCAGCCTGCTGCTGAAAATCCGCAACGCTGAACGCTGCGTCCGGCGACAGGATATTGACCAGATGATGCGGCACCGTTTCCAGTTCTTCCTGCGCCGGCTTGGCCGTGCCGATATCCATTTTCCGGTAGACCAGCATGCTGTCGCCGGAAATAATCTCCCCGCGAAAGCGTTTTGCCAGTTCAATGCCGCAATAGCTTTTGCCGGTAGCAGTCGGTCCCAGGATCACCGCTAATTTTTCTTTTGGCAAGACTTTCGTTCCTTTCTTCAGAAAATACGGCTCAGTTCGTCTGGTTCCGCAAACACACCGATTGGCAGTTCCTTACCGTTTTCGTATCCCGAACCGCACCGCGCTGTATTTTGTCCCGACAAATTCCGTACAGCCGTATTCCTGTAAAATTTCCAGGCTGCGCTCTTTGATAACGACCCGGGGCGCAGCCCTCAGGGCCAGTTCCACGGTTTGCAGGGATAACGGCTCGCTGTACGCCAGCGGCCGCAGCGGCGTCATCTCGGAAGACTTCCGCACCGGCTGCCGGAACATAGGATCAAAATACACGGCGTCAAAGCTGTCTGCAGCGACCGTTGCCAAATACACTCCTGCTTCCGCGTGCACGATTTCAATACGGCGAAGGTCCTGTGCCAGGGCAGGTATCGTACCTTTATAGGCAGCAACCCCGCAGCTCGTAAGAAACCAGAGCGGCAGCGACGCTTCCAGCCCGACGACTTTTCCTGTTTCACCGACGGCGCAGGAAGCCAGCAGCGCATCCGCAGCCAGTCCCACCGTGCAATCCAGGACTCGCTGCCCGGGTGAAACCGCCAGCGCTGTCAGGAAGTTATCATTTTCATGCCGCTGCATCACCCGCTGCCAGCGTACCTTCCCCAGTCCCGGGTGATAGAACAGCATGCCTTCCCGCGTATAAATCTGCGGCCCCTTTCGGCTGGCGATCAGCAGGGCATCGAGCTGAAAATCCTGCAGCATCGCATCCAGCGAACCGTTTTCATACCGCGTCACATACCGGACCTGTAATTGCCGGGCCCAGGACTTTGCCTGTCCGGCCAGCCGCCGGCTGTCATTTTTATTGCAGGTCACCGCAAACCGTATATCTTTCATAAGTTCTTCATTTCACCGCAGCACCGTAACATAGCAGACTGCAAACTCCAATCTGCTTTCTCACTTGTCAAAGGACATATCATTTTTACCCGGCAGGTCAAAGCCTGTCCGCTTGAACATTTTATAAAGCTCGTCGCTGGTCACCGCAATCATGCAGGGCCGGCCGTGAGGACAGGTAAACGGATGGGTGGTGTTGCACAGGTCGATGATCAGCTGGCGCATCTGCCGCATGTTCAGCACTTCCCCGGCTTTAATGGCCGCCCGGCAGGCCGTCATGTGCAGCACATCCTGCCGCAGCTCGCTGGCCTTCGGCGTACGGTGCTCCCGCAGGTACTGCGCGATTTCCTTTATATAATCTTCCGCGTCTTCATTGCGTATATCACTGGGCAGGCTGGCAATGCGTACGGAATTTTCTCCCGCCGTGGTAATATCCGCCCCTAACTGATAGAATTCATCATGATGCTGCTCCAGCAGTTCGACTTCTTCCGGCTGCAGCGTAATATACAGAGGGATCAGCAGCTGCTGCGCCGGAATCTCCTCATGGGAGAGAACCAGACGGTCGTACAGGATCCGTTCATGGGCTGCATGCTGGTCAATCAGATATAACGTATCCTCCGACTGGGCAATGATAAAGGTTTTATCGACCTGTCCCACAGGCCAGATGGTTTCCAGCGTATCCTGTCCTGCCGCCTGCAGCGATATACCCTGTCCGGACTGCAGCGGCGCCTGTTCCTCGATGATCTGCCGCGTCTCGCCAAGGCTGTACACCGGTTCTTTCGGCGCCTCTTCCCCGTATACCCGGTCAGGTTTTTTCCAGATTTCATGACGCTGACCGGCAAAAATATCCTGCTGCTTACCGGTCGCTTTCAAATGCTGCCGGTTATTATCAGATACCATTCCCTGTCCCGCAGCCGTTTGCCGCAGTACTGCAGAATCTGCTTCCGCCCGTTCCAGAACGGAAGCCAGCGCCTGCCGGTTCTGTTCCTGCAGGGTATCCTCTTGTTCCGCGCGCATGGGTTTAGTCAGCGCTTCCGTCAGCGCCCGGTAAACCGCTTTATAAATCGTGCTTTCATCGCTGAATTTGACTTCGCTTTTCTGGGGATGCACATTCACCTCAATCGGCGCCGGATCGATCCTGATATCCAGCACGGCAACCGCAAAGCCCCGTTTGGGAATGTGGGACTGATAGGCATGCTCGATGGCTTTGCTGATCATCATATTATTGACAC
>JAFTZZ010000006.1 GCA_017460905.1 Acidaminococcaceae bacterium
GGAATTTGCGGTTGATGTAAAAGCGGAGCAGCAAAAGCTGGTGGACGCGGATATTATTGTATTGCAGTTTCCGGTTTTTTGGTACAGCTATCCGTCTATTATGCACCGCTGGATGGAAGACGTGTTCGAACACGGCTTTTCCCATGGCAGTAAGGGTAAGGCGTTGCTTGGCAAAAAGCTGGTGGCAAGTTTCACCACCGGGGCTCCTGAAGAAATGTATGTAAAGGGCGGGCCGCAGCTGTATCCGATTGATGAGCTTGTAATACCTGCAATAAAAAGCACAGCCAACCTGTGCAGCATGGATTATGCCGGCTATGTTTACACAGGCGGCGTCAGCTATGCCGGTAGCCCGGATGAGGAAAAGACTAAAGTAATGAAGGCAAAGGCGGAAAAGCACGCGGAACGGTTAGAGGCTTTGCTGGTGACGTTGTGAGAATAAAAGCTGTCAGCAATCGTTCTCTTTATTTTGAAGAAGTAGCACAAAACACAGGAGGCGAAAGAAAATGAAAAAAACATTAGTAGCGTATTTCAGCGCGACGGGAACGACGGCTGCGGCGGCGAAAAAACTGGCGGCAGCCGCAGGCGCAGACATGTATGAAATTAAACCGGCTGTGCCTTATACAAAAGAAGATTTGAACTGGATGAACAAAAGCAGCCGCAGTTCTGTTGAGATGAACGATAAATCATCCAGGCCTGCGCTGGCGGATACATCTGCCGCTGTCAGCGCGTACGATACGATTCTGTTAGGGTTTCCTATCTGGTGGTATATTGCGCCGACCATTATCAATACGTTCCTGGAAAGCTACGATTTTGCAGGGAAGAAGATCGTGCTGTTTGCCACTTCCGGCGGCAGCGGTTTCGGCAAGGCGGTTGAATCGCTGAAGGGGAGCTGTCCCGGCGCGACTGTCGTGGAAGGCAAGCTGCTGAACCGGGTGCCCGATGCAGCAGAACTGAAAAAATGGGTGGAGAGTTTATAATACGGTTAACACACCGGCATGGAGCGCAAAAACCGCATCTTGGTTTTCAGCAAATATAGTAAGGCAGCAGCAATGGCGGATAAAGACCAATTCCAGCATGCATTGCAGTTGCCGATGCAGTTAATCAGCGTATTGTTTCTCCATGGTAAATCCCCGTCCGCGTACTTCGTTGACTTCGGAAATTGTCCAAAATGCTTCCGGGTCAATCAGCGAAATCATTTCACATACGTAATACAGCTTTCTGCGGGGGATAATACAGATGATACCTTTTCCGCTCAGTCCGGTGTAGCCTTTTTCGATTATCAGTAAGGTTACACCGGCATCTTCTTCCAGCAGCAGTTTTCCGCGGATAATTTCAATTTTGTCAGAGATTATGAACAATTGTATCTGCGTTTTTCCCATGAGCATGATCTTATTCATAGTTATGGTAAAAAGCGCAAGCGAAAGCAGGCCCAGTAAAATCTGTTCCATATTAGAAAATAACAGCTGGCAGGCAAGGACACAGCCGTCAATGACATACATCAGAGCGGACAGGTTGATATGCAGGTATTTATTAACGGCCAGCGCCAGGATATCGGTGCCGCCCGAAGAACCGCCTGTGCGCAGGATCAGGCCGTCGCCGCAGCCCAGCAGCACACCGCCGAAAATTGCGGCCAGCATGGCATTGGCGGTCAGGGAAGCAGGTAAGGACAGTTTTTCCAGAACGGCTATCATCAAAGGATATAAGAGTGAATTAGCCAGTGTTGATAACGCGAAGTTCTTTCCGAAAAACCAAAAACCGAGGAGGAAAAGCAACGCATTGAGCGTCAGGACGGTGATTGAAAGAGGCAGCGGCACATAATGTGTTACCGTCAGGGCGATACCGGTGGAACCTCCCATAATTATGCCATGCGGCGCGATAAATTTGGTGACGGCAAAAGCGACCAAAAAGTTGCTGAAGATCATTACTAATAGTTTTTTAAGTAAGGCTGCGCAGGTGGCTTCATTGGCAATTTTCATATATTAATACCTCAATTCTGTTTATCATAAAATGAATATTTCGATATTTTTCATATAATGACATTATATCATATTGTGGAAAAATTACCATATTATGAACTCATATTTTTCTCGGCAGCCGCAGAATGTACTGCGGCTGTTTTATGCTATATTTAGATAAAAAGTTGTGGTTTAACATAAATCAAAAGGACACCGAGCCAAAACGCTGGTGTCCTTTTTTGCAGAACATATATTGTCAGTTATGGAAGAAGCAGTCATTGTTGAGGGGGGAAAAAATTATAGAAATGGATTACGCAAGAAAGTTTTATTACTCCCTGCAAATCACCCTTCAATCAGGGCCTGCCCCAGATAAACCAGAGCTCCCAAAATCAGCATGAAGGGCAGGTACACCTTTACGGCAAACTGCAGCAGTTTACCTTCGATGCCCTGCTTGCCAATGGCCGCCGCACCGATGGTGATACACTGGGGCGAGAAAATCTTGCCTATACTGGCTCCCGCTGCGTTGGACGCGGTGATCCAGGCCTGTAGTGTTTCACCGGCTCCGATGGCCTGAGCGGAGCTTAACTGCAGTTTTCCGAACAATATGCAGGAAGAGGTGGCTGAACCTGTTATAAATGTGCCTACCGAACCTATCAGGGCCGAAACCATCGGATAGGCAGTCCCGGTCGCTGTTACAATGGAACGTGCCACTTCCAGGGTCATGCCGCTGTAATCCATAACCTTTGCCGTGGCAATGACGGAAACAATTGTAATAACGGTATAGCGCAGCAGCCAAACCGTCTTTTTCAGCAGCCGCAGCATCTCACCCCATCGGGCGCCCTGTACGCTGCCACCAAGGAAAGCTGACAGCAGGATAAAGATGCCCGGTGTATTGATCCAGTGAAATGTATACGGCATACCGCCCTCGCCGCTGTAAATCAGCACAGTGGACTTTACCGAAGACAATACTTCATAAACAGGCCGCACCAGTTTGGACGTCAGCAACAGAAAAACAAAAATCAGAAGAAACGGAAGACAGGCCCGCAGACAGGTTTTTACCGATAAAGACTCTTGCCCTGCAGAATCCGTCTCTACATTAAAATTCGGATCCTCTGCCGGAAACAGTTTGACACAGGCTACGACTGCAATCATCGCGCAGACGGCGCCGGTCACAGCCAGCAGTTCCGGCCCAACCAGACAGGCCACAAGATAACCGGGAACTAAAAATCCCACTCCCGCCGCCAGACACGGCAGGACCATGCCCCGCAGCGCCCTGACTGACTTGCCGGCTACCACCGTCATCAGAAACGGGCACAGCAGAACAAAAGGTATCAGCTGAATGAACGCATACCGGGTCAGTAAAATCGCATCCATATCCGCTATGCCTGCCATCGTTATCAACGGAACCCCGATGGAACCGTAGGCCGACGGCACGCTGTTAGCAACCAGACAGACAGCGACTGCCCGGATGGGCGATATGCCAATCCCTACCAGCATACCGGCCGGTATCGCTACCGCTGTGCCGAAGCCGGCCATTCCTTCCATAAAAGCGCCGAACCCCCAGGCAATCAGGAGTACCAGTACCCGCCGGTCAGAGCTCACTGATGCCAGCATGCTCCGGATTGTTTTCATGGCCCCGGTATACACAACCAGATTGTAAGTAAAGATTGCTGTAATAATCACAAAAAGAATCGGCCAGAACGCAAGGGCCGCTCCGTCCAATGCCGCTTCCGCTACCAGGTGCAAATCCATCCCGAAAAAAATCCGGGCTGCAGCCGCCGCAATCCCAAGGGCTGCCAGGCAGGCCCTGTATGCCGGCATGTGGAGTACGGACAAAGAAATCACCAGCCAGATTACAGGAGCAGAAGCAATGAAAAACAACAGCCAGTACATCTGTTATCAGAATCCTTTCCGGATTTCTATACTACATTATTCATATTAATACATTTATATTTTATCACATTGTGGCTTCGAATAAAACAGGGAGCAGGGGACGAAAGATGAAACACGCTGTTGTAAACAAGAATCTTTGCGTTGCCTGCGGAAGCTGCGGAAGGTCTGTCCTGTGGGAACCATGACGCAGCTGGTTTGCAAGGCGAAACACGTAAAGGAAGCGTGAACTGTTTTTAAACAGCCACAAATAAAAAAGCGTGCTGCTAAAACACGGCACGCAAAATATAATCATGCAGTTTAGATAAACGCCTGGCACAACATAAAAGCTGCCCGGTGTTTAGTTTTGCTGTTTTCTGTTAACAGAAGGCAGATGCGGCAGAAAACTGGGACGAAATTCCGTTTTCATTTCTGCAGCTGTCCTGTTACGCATTTCCCTGTTCATAGGTTTCTTTGTAGAAATCAATCATCTTCTGCATGGGTGCGGATAACTCCCGGCCTTTTAATTTGACAAAGGTTTTGGATATAGACAGCCGGGTATCGTTTATGGGAACCGCTACTAAACCATCGGGCAGCGTTTCCTGCGGCTCCAGCGGAACCAGCGCAATGGCCATACCTGCCTGGGCGAAGCCAAGTGCTGAAATTTTAGTACCTGCCTCAATAAAAATGTTAGGCGTAAATCCGTCTTCGCGGCAGGTAGCCTCGATCATTTTTCGATGACTGCGGCTGACTACCAAGGGGATAGTTCCTGCATTCTGTAATTGTTCTAACGGTTCCGGCAACTGCATCCAGCGATTATTACGTAATCCTGCCAGGTAGAACTGTTCCGGGCGCGAAAAGATGATTTCAAATTTGTAGTTATCCGGGATTAACGCGTTGGCAATGCCAATTTCTGAAACGCCTTTCAGCACATCGTCCAGCAACTGGAGGTGGAAGCTTTCATGGATTTCATACCGTATATTGGGATGCAGGGCGGTGAAAGGAACGGCGACCTTGGAAATAAAAGACGGAGTGCGGGAAGGAGCCATGCTGATGGTTAATGTGCCCTTCATACCGTCCGTATAGTCTTGTATCTCCCGGTAGGTTTCGTCCTCTAACTGACACAGTTGCTTGGCGCGTTTGTAAAAGATCCAGCCTGCGTCCGTCAGCTTTAATTCATGTTTACCCCGGCCGCTGATGAGCAGCTTGGCGCCGAACTCTTTTTCCAGAAACTGCATCTGCCGGGTAATGGCAGGCTGGGCGATATTTGCCAGTTCGGCGGTTTGCGAGAGGCTTCCGGTTTCGACGGCAAGCAGGAAGTTACGGTAGTAATTTAGGTTCATGATACGCTCTCCTAAATATAATAATTATTTATATTATATCGGAAAGTTAATGATTTGTATAATATTTTTTGAGAATATTTTTAATTCTGAAAAATAAAAGCGCTATACGGACAAGTTTGGTACTGAATGTCTGACTTGTTTGTATAGCGCTATAATTATTTGCTGTTATTTACTGAATTCAATAGAAATACAATATTGCTGCAAACGGGACATATCCCCGTTTGCAAGTAATTCCGCCATTGTTTCCGGATTTTCGCCAAGGTCGTTCAGTGTTTGAAAAAGAGCAGTTTTATCAGGTGTTTTCTTTGGATAAGGTAAAACAGAAATATAACCTGCTGCCGCATCATCCAAAATTTCCTTAACAGAACGGAGGATAAAAATCCTGTCTGCTATTTTTCCGTTGAACATATCAGACAACACCTCCGCCTTTTACCATTTTGCAGGGATGCCTTCAAAGCGGCCAACGTTAAACATGGTTGCAAATAAAGTTGCCATCAGCCTGTCTTCGGAATCGTACATTTCTGCTTCAATCACCATGGATTTCGGTTCATAACTCTTGATCTGGCTGATAACGCGCGCAGTATCGCCAAATTCGATGTTACGGATAAAGTTCATGGAGAAGCTGACCGTAATTACCTTTTCCCCGACGGAGGCGCCGGTAACGCCCAGTACGGCATCTGCCAAAGCAGTCAGTACACCGCCATGGACAACATTCCGGTGGTTCGAATGCTTGTCATGTTCAATTAAAAGACTGACCTGACAGCTTCCACACTGGATTTTATCAATATTAACATGGAAAAAGTCCATCATAAAACAGTTTTGCGAATATAATTCCCTGACCCTCGCTGCAATGTCTCTGTAATTTCCGGTAACAGGGTCCTTTTCCAGTTTAGAAGGCTTAAAATCATCAATAATGTATTTTTTTGCTTCGTTGCTCATGATACTCCTCCGTTCTTTAATTTTGTTATATGTTTTCTTTAATATTCCCGTACATTAAATTTCTTCATGAAAATGTGACAGGAAGGTTTCAGCTACATTTGAAAGGGGACGCCCTTTTACGATGGACAGGGTTTTGTCCAGGTACAGGCGTTCGTCCATGATAATTTTACGTACCAGGTCGTTTGTTCCGCCTTCTTCCAGTTCTGCCGGGACAATGGAGATGCCGGCGTCTTCCCGGGCCCATGCCATGGCGGACAGCTTTGTAGTGTTGATGCTCAGAATCTGTGGGCGGATGTGGGAGTCGGCGCATACGGCCAGGAACAGGTTGGCACAGCCTTGGGAAAGGCAGACCGGCCTTCCGTCCAGATCGTCCAGCAGCATGTTCGGTTTATTGTCGTGCAGGAACAGGCTGTTTTTATGGAAAAATGCGACTAGCCGTTCTTTACGGCTGTAAATCGTTTCAAAACGGAAAGATTGTTCCAGCGGCGCATTGGCCACACAGAACTCCGTTTTCCCGGACAGCATCTGTTCTGCCTGCACCGCCGGCGTACCTTCGTGCAGCTCAAAATTTACTTTGGGATATTTTTTGGCAAAGCCTGTCAGGTAACGGCGTATAAACCAGATTGACATGGAAGGGGATAAACTGATCCGCAGTGTTCCTGAGAAGCCGGAGTTGCAGTCGGCAATTTCCTTGATTGCATTCTGTTCGTTTTCGACGATGGCTTTTGCCTGTTTTAACAGGACCCTTCCGGCATCCGTCAGTTCAATCCTGTGGCCTCCCCGCTTGGCAATAATCAGCTGTGTGTCAAAGTAACGCTGCATTACTTTGATCTGGTTGCTCAGGGCCGGCTGCGCAATTGCCAGTTTTTTGGAAGCGCCCAGAATACTGCCGGCTTCGACGATTGCAATGAAGTTACGGTAATATTCAATATCCATTCCTATTTCCTCCGGGAACACAGTCAAAAATGCCAAAGCTATTTCAGGACCGCTTACAGGCAACGTATGTGTTCCTGTTTTTATTATACTCTTTTTTTCTAACTTGGCTATAGAAAATATTATTTTTTATTATAAATCGACAATTAAAATATATAAAAGTTATATATTAGTTATTAATCCTGTTTATAACTGTTTTTCGTACTGTCGAGAGGCATTCTTAATATAGTTACACTTTAGCTGCTGTTCTTCGGAATCGGCAGCTTTTTGTATAATGTGAACTGTTTTTGTTGCACATAAATATAATTTTTTTTTATAAAAAATAGCAAATATAAGTATTTTACGTATATTTTTTACTGTTCTAAACTAATTGTAAGGCAAGCGTGTTGAAGTCTTAGAAAAGGAGAAAAAGAGGAAAGAAGGGATTGGAAATGTTATCTTCCGACAGGTTGAGAAATCCGGCATTGTTTGACAAGATCGTCACGGCCGATAAAGCTGCGGACCTGATTCAGGATGGAATGAATGTAGGGTTCAGCGGGTTTACGCCTTCCGGCTATCCGAAAATGACAACGCTGGCATTAGCCGAACAAATTAAGAATGGGAAAAAATGCAGTATCAATGTCTGGACAGGCGCTTCTGTAGGTCCTGAAATTGAAGAAGCCCTGGCAGGCGTTGGCGGAATTTGCGGGCGCGCTCCGTATTATGCAGCTTCTAACAAGATGCTCCGTAAAGGGATTAATAATGGAACCGTCCACTACATTGACTGCCATCTGAGTCACTTCGGGCCGCTTGTGGACTATGGCTTTGTAGGTGATGTGGATGTGGCGGTTATAGAAGCTGCGGCGATTACGGAAACCGGTGATATCGTCCTGGGTCCGGGCGTCGGCAATACCCCGATTTTTGCGAAGTATGCAAAGAAAATCATCGTAGAAGTCAATACCAGCATTCCGCTGTCTCTGGAAGGGATGCATGACATTTATGTTTGCAATAAACCTCCGTTCCGTACGGAAATCCCGATTTACCACGCAGGCGACCGCGTTGGGTCTCCCTACCTTACCTGCGGGATCGACCGCATCGATGCCATTGTGGAATCGGATATCCTGGATCATGTGCGTAACCTGACCCCGCCCGATGAGGACAGCATGAAAATTGCGGAAAACCTGGTTGATTTTTTGGAAAATGAACAACGGCAGGGACGTATTCCCGAACAGATGCTTCCGCTGCAGTCCGGTGTTGGAAGCATTGCAAATGCGGTATTGGCGGGGCTGGCAAAGTCTAAATTCGAAAACCTGCAAATGTTTTCGGAAATTTTACAGGATTCAGTCTTTGATTTAATCAAGATGGGGAAAATAACAAAAGCGTCCGGCTGCGCGTTTACGCCTTCGCCAAGAGTCTGGGCCATGTATAAGGAAGACCCGGACCTGTACCGTAAGGCGCTGGTGCTGCGTCCGCTGGATATCAGCAATAATCCGGGCGTTATCCGCCGGTTGGGCGTAATTGCCATGAACACGCCCATTGAATTCGATATCTATGGGCAGGCCAATTCGACCCATATTATGGGCAGCAGCATGATGAACGGCATAGGCGGAAGCGGGGATTACATGAGAAACGGCTATATCACTATTTTTTCTACCCCGTCAACGGCAAAGGACGGAAAGATATCGAAGATTGTGCCGATGGTGACGCATGCGGATCATTCTGAGCATGACACGATGGTCTTCATTACGGAACAGGGTGTGGCGGATGTACGCGGCCTCGATCCCCTGCAACGGGCAAAAGTGATTATAGAGAACTGCGCTCACCCGGATTACCGGCCTCAGCTGAAAGAGTATCTGCGGAAGGCACAGGCGGGAAGCGGGCATGAACCGGTGGATCTGGCGCATTGCTTTGATATGCAACTGCATTTTGCGAAAACAGGGACCATGCGGTTAGATTAACTGTTTCATAGAGGCTCTTACATGTGGCAATTACATTAAAAATATTGAAAAGGATATAGCAAGGCTGAGTTAAGAATAAGGAGGAAAAGAAAATGTCTGATAAGGAAATGTTAACGCAAGGATTAAACGCATATAATGCCAAGGTTGAAAAAGCAATTGCCAAATTCCCGGAACGCCCTCATATGGATGCCAAGCAGCGTCTGTATACGCCATTGGATATTGAAGGGTTCGATTATCTGGAAAAAGCCGGTTTTCCGGGGCAGTACCCGTTTACCCGCGGCGTGCAGCCGACTATATACCGGGGCCGTCTCTGGACCATGCGTGCGTATGCAGGCTTTGCCACGGCGGAAGAAACCAATGCCCGTTATAAGTACCTGCTGCAGGCAGGGCAGACCGGTCTGTCTGTAGCGATGGACCTGCCTACCCAGATAGGTCTTGATTCCGATGCGGAACTGTCCCACGGCGAAGTAGGCAAGGTTGGCGTGGCCATCGACTCTCTGGCAGATATGGAGAAATTATTTGAAGGGATTCCTTTGGATAAGGTTTCCACGTCCATGACGATCAACGGGCCTGCGGCAGTTCTGCTGGCCATGTATGTTGCGGTTGCCGAGAAACAGGGCGTAAAGCCGGAACAGCTGCGCGGCACGATCCAAAACGATATCCTGAAAGAATATATTGCCCGCGGCACCTATATTTTCCCGCCGCGCCCATCTATGCGCCTGATTACCAATACGTTTGAATACTGCTCAAAATATATTCCCAAATGGAACACCATCAGCGTCGGCGCGTACCACATCCGCGAGGCAGGTTCTTCTGAAGTACAGGAAATCGCGTTTGCGTTTGCCAATGCAATTGCTTACATTGATGCGGCAATCAAAGCGGGACAGAAGGTTGACGATTTTGCACCCGGCATCAGCTGGATCTTTACGGCCGGTCTGGACTTCTTCTTTGAAATTGCCAAGTTCCGCGCAGCCCGTCGCCTGTGGGCGCGCATTATGAAAGAACGCTATGGGGCGACGGTTCCCAAAGCGCAGATGCTCCGCGTGCATGTACATACCGCCGGTTCCGTGCTGACGGCACAACAGCCGCTGAACAATGTGGCGCGCATTACCTGGCAGGCGATGTCCGCGGTATTAGGCGGCATCCAGTCCATGGCCTGCTGCGCCTATGACGAAGCACTGTCGCTGCCGACGGAAGAATCGGCGACGCTGGCCCTCCGTACCCAGCAGCTGATTGCCTATGAAAGCGGCGTGGCGGATACCATCGATCCTCTGGCAGGTTCCTATTATGTGGAAGCGTTGACAAACAAAATTGAACAGGAAGCGGAAGAATACATTAAAAAGATTGACGAAATGGGCGGCGCAGTGGCGGCTATCGAACAGGGTTATATGCAGCGGGAGATGGCGGCTCACGCCTATGAAGACCTGACTGCCATCGAAACCGGTAAAAAGACGGCTATCGGCGTCAATAAATATGCGGATAACAAAGGCGCTGCCGAAGGCGAATCCCTGAAAGCCGACCTGAGCGTTGGCGAACGCCAGATTAAACGCGTGAACGACATGAAGGCAAAACGCGATCAGGCTGCGGTAGATAAAGCGCTGGGCGCATTGAAGGAAGCCTGTCAGGGCGAAGAAAACCTGATGCCGTATCTGATTGATGCCGTTAAGACCTATGCGACGCTGGGCGAAATCTGCGGCGTGATGCGTGAAGTATTCGGCGAATACAAACAGGACGGTTCTGCGTTCTGATGAAAGAAGGTGAAAGACTATGACAACCAAAGCCCTTGCCGAATTTACTTCGGCACTGAAATATAAAAAATTATCGGGCCATTCTGTGGAAATGGCGAAACGCTGTATGCTGGACTGGCTGGGCATAGCGATTCGCGGCTCACAGGAAACGCCGTCGCGTATTATCCGGGAAACCGTCGTGGACACCGGCGCACAGACAGCTTCCGTATTTTCCGGCACCGGGCTGAAAGCTTCTATGTTTGATGCCGCGTTCTGCAATGCCGCAGCATCGCATTCTCTGGACTTTGATGACCTGCATAACCCTTCTATCATTCATCTTGCCTGCGTAGTGGTTCCTCCGGTCTTTGCCATCGGGGAGGCAGAACATAAAAGCGGAAAAGAGATGATTACGGCAGTGTGCGCAGGTTATGAAGCGGGCGGGAGAGTCGGTGAATCCGTCATTCCGGAATCATACTACTTCTGGCATGCTACCGGAACAGCGGGCACGTTTGGCGCAGCTGCTGCGGCGGCAAACCTGCTGCAGTTAACAACCGAGCAGACTGTCAACTGTTACGGCAGTGCGGGAACCCAGGCGGCCGGTCTGTGGGAATTCCTGAAGGAAGGCGCTATGAGCAAAGTGCTTCATGCCGGAAAAAGTGCCTATGCCGGTGTGCTTTCCGCGTACCTTTCCCAAAAAGGATTTACAGGCGCCAGCAAAATTCTGGAAGGGGAAAAAGGGTTCTGCCGGGCCATGGTGAAAGAACCCCATCTGGAAAAGCTGACCGACGGCTTGGGGAAGGGCCGTCTGAAAATTGATGACAACTCCTTTAAACCCTATGCCTGCTGCAAACATTCCCATGCTGCAATTTATGCAGTAAAGGCGCTGTGCGACGAATATCATATCAAACCGGGAGATGTTGCAAAGATTAAATTGTTTGTCAATGAAATTACTAACTATCTGATTAATAACCCGGCTCCGAAAAATCCGTATGGCTGTAAATTCAGCATCCAGTACTGTACCTCTGCCATGCTGAAAAACGGCGCGGTGGGAATCGAAGAATTTACGCCGGAAGCGATACAGGATCCGGTCGTGCGGGATTTGATGGGCCGTACGGAAGTAATCCTGGATGCGGAAATGGAACGGATTCACAATGAAAACCCGGCGAAGCTTGCCTCGAAAGTTGCGTTGGTTTTGAAAGACGGGAGGCAGGTTGAACGCCAGGTGGATTTCCCGAAAGGCGATCCGGATAATCCACTGACCTGGGATGAAGCAAGGGAAAAATTCTTACACCTTGCAATCCCGGTTTACGGAGAAGAAAAATCAAAGAAGCTGTGCAATCTTGTAGAGCATCTGGAAAAGAGCAAGGATTTTGCGAAAGATCTGGCGGAATGCCTGGCAGACTGAAAATAAGGTGCCTGAGCTGCAAAAAGAAATCATCAGTTAGCGGTTTAAATCATCAGAAAGTTTGCATTAATAATTTTATAAGTTTTGTTTATGGAGGTAGAAAAATGTCAAATATTAAAGTATTGGTTGCAAAACCCGGTCTGGACGGACATGACCGCGGCGCAAAAGTTGTGGCCCGCGCGTTACGCGACGCAGGCTTTGAAGTAATTTATACCGGTATCCGGCTGACACCGGAACAGATTGCGGAAGCTGCCCTGCAGGACGACGTGAATGTAGTGGCGCTGAGCCTGCTGTCTGGCGCTCACAACACCCTGTTCCCGAA
>JAFTZZ010000091.1 GCA_017460905.1 Acidaminococcaceae bacterium
CAGTATTGCGGGACAAAATATTCCTTCGAAGACGCGGCGGAACACGGGTATATTAAAATTGCGAGGATTATTGGGTATGAGGGGATGCTTCCGAAGCAATGTATTCCTTATGAGGTTACGGCAAATGAGGCAGAAGTTTATATCCGCAGCCTTGCTGAACGGTTTAATCTGGAACAGGATGGTTTTCCTGTAAACAGTCTGCTGCGGCAGGGAAAAATGCTGGCGATTTACGCGCCGGGCCGGTTATGGGACCGGAAATTCCTGTTAGATGTTTCCATGAACGGCAGCCTGTCCAAACTTTATGTGGAATGGATCAACTGGGTCAGCCTGTGCAACAGTCTGGATTCAGAGACCTTTGACCGCCTGCAGCCCTGGAACTTTGAAAAGGCGGGTCCTTTGGTTCCGGAATACGTGGAAGGAGATGTGCGCCTGATGGCGACCCTCAACGACAATGATGAGTTGGAATTGCGACAGGCTCTGCTTGCGAAACGTCTTTCCGAAGAAATCAGCGAAGCGTATCATGTTAAAGAACCCCGCATCCTGAAATGGGGCGATGATTTTATAAAGCATAAAAACGGCACCATTGCCATGCCTGTTTATTATCTGGAGTATCGCAATCTGCCAAACCGCCGCTGCCTGAACATCATGGTCAACGGCCAGACCGGTAAGACTGTTGCCTCCGTAAGCAAAAACGGGGAAGAACATTGCTATGAAATGACGCCGGGCAAGTTCACTGTTATGACAGGGGAATGTTCCATGCACGCAAAACCGGTTAAGGTAAAATATGTGAAGCCAAGTTTTCTGTACGAAGCGATCAGGTAAGGATTTTTGATAGTATTAGGGAGGTTTGCAAGTAGCTATCCGAGCTTTAAAGAAATAATTGAATGTTTGCAGCAACTGCAGGAAGAAATACATTTATTGAATGGCAACCTATAAAGATAAATCATTACGTAGGAACCTGTTATTGACAGTCTTCCTGTGTTATTTTAAAATAATATATAACCCTTATGTGGGTCTTTTGCGGGCGTGGCGGAATTGGCAGACGCACCAGACTTAGGATCTGGCGGTTTATCCATGCAGGTTCAAGTCCTGTCGCCCGCACCATCAAAAAAGACAGCCGGACCGCAAGGACCGGCTTTTTTACCAGAAAAAAGTAATTATGTTATCTGCTGCTTTCTCAACAGCAGGTGCGAATCAGATACGCACAGGTTTGCAGACTGGAAAGGGTTTTATGATAATTCATGGAATTCCCGTCAGGTTAACACTGAATGATACAATTAAAAATTTTCTGGCTGTGCTTATAAGCATTGCAGCGGGGCTGCTGCTGCGTTTTTGGGAAACAGGCAGTCGCGTCGCCGGCGCTGTATTGTTTCCAACGGGGCTGATTTATGTAAAGCTGTTTTTCCTGCTGGCGATGCCGCTGGTCTGCCTGCAGATTGTCTGCGGCGTCATCCGCCATTTGCAGAACCGGGAAAATGCGAAAGCGCTGGAGAGCCTGTGGCGTTTTCATTCCGTTAACAGCGTTGGCGCAGCGGTATTGGGCATGGTTGCCGGCTGTATGGTTTGTTTTTCGGGCATTCCGGTTTTCCATTCGGGTACGGTGCGTTTTGGCCTGCCTGTACTGCGGCTGTTTTTTCCGGGCGCGGTTCTGCTGTCTGTGGTCATTGCGTTTGCGGCTGTCCGGTCCGGCGCTGCGGGGGAAGCGGCGAGGAACATTTTCCTGTCGCTGGCCGGTGTGTTTGGCATGGCGGGAACTTTGCTGCTGAAATTTCTGCCCGTCGGTATCTTTATGCTGCTTTGTCCTGTGGTGGCGCTGCAGGGGGCGGGCGTGCTGTGGCTGCCGGTAAAGCTGACGGTGCTGACGGTTTTCTGCTGTTTTGCCTACGGCATGTTGGTCTGCGGGTATCATCTGCGGCATTGCGGCAAGGATTCCCCCCGACATTTTATGCGTTACTTTAAGGCCGTTCTGTTGCAGGCGTTTTCGGATGCGCATACAGAGCCGTTTGAGGAAGCGGCGCTGCGCAGTCTGCAGCGTCTGGGGATTACGGGGACGGAAGGCCGGGACGGGTTCCGGCAGGGATGTTCCTTTGGCTGCGCGGGAACGGTGATCTATTGCGGCATTGCCTGCATGGCGGCGGCGCAGTATGCGGGCATGGAACTTTCCTTCCGTCTTGTGGCGGGCGTGTTCGTCTGGATCGTGCTGTTGCTGCAGACGAACCTGGATTTTCCCGGCGCGGGACTGTTCTGCGCGCTGGCAGTGATTATCATGGCGGGAATCCGGCCGGAAGCGGCGATTCCGTTGCTGCTCTGCGAGTGGCTGCTGGGCGGCGTGCGCTCGGTGCTGGATACGGCGTTTGCCGGTGTGGGTGTGTATCTGGCGGATAAGCTGGGCTGGATGAAATGAATTTGCTGTATGCTGTCATGCGCAGCGGCTTAATTTGCGCTTTAAACAAAAAGTTGGAAAAATTTTTATACATAAAACAAGAACGCGCTTGCGCGCAACAGAGATTTGACTGTTGTACGCAGCGCGTTTTTTGATTTTTTAGGATTGATAGCTGTTTTGTTAATACAAAAATAAGAATGAAACCGGAAAATAAAAAGCGTACCGGCTTGCGCAGTTAAATTTTTTCCAACTGGCTGCCGATCTGCCGGTAGCGGAAATTGTTTGCGCAGTTCCAGAAATGCACGTTGACCGTTCCGCCGCTGGCTAATAAATCTTTCAGCTCGTCGCTGTGTAGCAGGCTGATGCGGATCGACAGGTCTATCAGGGAAGAAAGATTCAGCGTTTCCGCATCGGCAGCTTTCGCCAGGCGGTCGATTTTGCTTTCGTTGCCGTTGTGATCCGTATAATCGATGGAAACGGTTTTTCCTTCCGCGTAGCTGGCGATATCCTTTTGCAGCTGCTCAATCGAGGCGGTGTCCTGCTGGTAATAGCGGGCTGTTTTGTTCAGCGTTACTTTGATATCTTCTGAAGGGCGGTACACTATCTGGACCGGCTTTCCTCCGGACGGGTTCGCATAGGAGAGCAGCGTTTCCGGCTCTCGTTTTGTAATTTCAGCTTCTTCATTAAATATCCGGTTCAGGCTTTCTGTTAACAGTTTCAGTAAAAGATTCATGGCATCCACCTCTTTAAAAAAATAAAAGCGCATATGTTCAGTTGCCGGCATTTCCATATAATTTCCATTAATATTATATCACATTTCCGTTTATTGAAAAGCATAGTTATGCTGTTAAAAAATATAGCGTGCAATATTTCTGCGGTAATTGTTTATAAAATGTTTACAAAAGAATACAAAATACAATGGGTAAAACATTGCGAAAGAACCGTTCATACGATATAATAAAACTAATAATATTATAATGGCTCATTATGATATTAAGGATTCACAGGCGTGTGGAATCCGCAGTGACGCTTTTGGAACAAACATCAGAAAACAGAGCAGAAAAAGTATTTTATTTTAATGAAAAGGGGAATCGATCTATGACAATCATGAAAACCATGGACGGCAACGAGGCCGCCGCTTACGCATCGTACGCATTTATTGATGCCGCATGTATCTATCCGATTACGCCGTCTTCACCGATGGCCGAGCATGTGGATGAATGGTCTTCCGCGGGCAAAAAGAATCTGTTCGGGCAGACTGTAAAACTGCTTGAAATGCAGTCCGAAGCCGGCGCCGCAGGCGCAGTACACGGTTCGCTGCAGTCCGGCGCCATGACAGCGACCTATACGGCTTCCCAGGGCCTGCTGCTGATGATTCCTAATATGTATAAGATTTCCGGCGAACTGCTGCCGGCGGTATTCAATGTTTCGGCCCGCGCGCTGGCGACCAGCACCCTGAGCATCTTCGGCGATCATCAGGACGTTATGGCCTGCCGCCAGACCGGTTTCGCCATGCTGGCAGAAGGCAGCGTGCAGGAAGTTATGGATCTGACCGGCGTAGCCCATCTGGCTGCGGTAAAGAGCCGCGTTCCGTTCCTGAACTTTTTTGATGGGTTCCGTACCTCTCACGAAATCCAGAAGATTGAAGTGTTTGATTATAAAGATTATGCGGACATGCTGGACTGGGAAGCTGTCAAAGCCTTCCGTCAGCGGGGCCTGAATCCGGATAATCCGGTTATGCGCGGCACGGCGCAGAATCCGGACACCTATTTCCAGAGCCGTGAAGCCGTTAACAAATATTATGAAGCTGTTCCTGAAATCGTAGAAGATTACATGGCCAAAGTCAGCAAGATTACCGGCCGCGAATATCATCTGTTCAATTACTATGGCCCGCAGGATGCGGAAGATTTGGTCGTAGTGATGGGTTCCGGCCAGGAGACCGCGGTTAAGACGGCAGAGCTCGTCAATGCGGCGGAAGGCACAAAGGTCGGCGTGCTGGCGGTTCACCTGTACCGCCCGTTCTCTGTAAAACATTTCCTGGCAGCGGTGCCGAAGACGGTAAAACGCGTGGCGGTTCTCGACCGCACCAAAGAGCCCGGCAGCCTGGGCGAACCTCTGTATCTGGATGTCTGCAACGCGTTCTATCAGAGCGAACTGCATCCGGTTATCGTGGGCGGCCGTTTCGGTCTGGGTTCCAAGGAATTCACTCCGTCCGATATGTATGCAGTTATCGAAAACCTGCGCCAGGCTAAACCCAAAAACGGATTTACCGTGGGCATCAATGACGATGTAAACAGCACTTCCCTGCCGGTTACGAAAGTGATCAACGCTACGCCGAAGGGAACCAAAGGCTGCAAGTTCTGGGGCCTGGGCTCCGACGGTACGGTTGGCGCCAACAAGAGCGCCATCAAGATCATCGGCGACCATACGGATATGTATGCACAGGGCTATTTTGCCTACGATTCCAAAAAATCCGGCGGCATCACTGTATCCCATCTGCGTTTCGGCAAAGAGCCTATCATGGAACCCTATCTGATTACCGATGCGGATTATGTTGCGGTTCACAATCAGTCCTACGTTTACAAATATGATATTATGGCCGGCCTGAAGGAAGGCGGCAACTTCCTGCTGAACTGCAGCTGGACGCCGGAAGAGCTGGAAGAAAACCTGCCGGCAGCCATCAAGCAGTACATTGCGAAGAAACATGTTAATTTCTATACCATTGATGCGGTGAAGATTGCGCAGTCCATCGGCCTGGGCGGACGCATCAACATGATCATGCAGTCCGCGTTCTTCAAGCTGGCGGACATTATCCCGCTGGAAGACGCTGTAAAATATCTGAAGGATGCAGTAGAAGAATCCTACGGCATGAAAGGCCAGAACGTTGTCGATATGAACAACGCGGCCATCGATAAGGGTATCGAAGCCATCGTTAAAATTGACGTACCGGCTGCCTGGGCGGACGCTAAAGACAAAGTGGAAACCAAGAAGACCGGTAACGCGTTTGTAGATGAGATTCTGGTTCCGGTGAACCGGCAGGAAGGCGACAAGCTGCCTGTCAGCGTTATGGCGCGGCATGCGGACGGCACCTTCCCGGTAGGTACCTCTGCGTACGAAAAACGCGGCATCGCCATCAACGTTCCGGAATGGGATGTGGCGAAATGTATCCAGTGCAACCAGTGCGCATTTGTCTGCCCGCACGCTGCTATCCGTCCGGTGCTGCTGAATGACGCGGAAGCCGAAAAGATCGGCTATCCGTCCAAACCGGCTATGGGCGCGAAGGACGGCAGCAAGTTTGCGATGGTCATTTCCCCGTACGACTGCCAGGGCTGCGGCAACTGCGCGCAGATCTGCCCGGCTCCGGGGAAAGCGCTGTTCATGAAACCGCTGGCTACCCAGCTGGATAAGGCTCCTGCCTGGGATTATGCAGTAAACGAAGTGACGGAAAAACCGAATCCGATGAACAAACACACCGTCAAAGGCTCCCAGTTCGAACAGCCGTTACTGGAGTTCTCCGGCGCCTGCTCCGGCTGCGGCGAAACCCCGTATGTGAAACTGGTGACCCAGCTCTTCGGCGACCGGATGATGCAGGCGAATGCCACCGGCTGCTCCTCCATCTGGGGCGCGTCTTCCCCGTCCATGCCGTATACCGTGAACAAAAAAGGGCACGGCCCGGCCTGGGGCAACTCCCTGTTTGAAGATAACGCGGAATATGGCCTGGGTATGTTCCTGGGCGTAGAGCAGTCCCGGGACCGCGTAGAAGAACTGATTGACGCTGCGCTGGCAGCAGGCAAGGGCTCTGCGGAACTGCAGGCCGCCATGAATGACTGGAAGGCCAATAAGAATGTCACCGAAGGCACCCGGGAACGGGCTGACAAACTGGCTGAACTGCTGGCGAAAGAAGCCGGTGCTGACGAAGGGCTGCAGGCGATCCTTGACCTGAAACAGTTCTTTATCAAACGCAGCCACTGGATCATCGGCGGCGACGGCTGGTCCTATGATATCGGCTACGGCGGACTGGATCACGTGCTGGCCAGCGGCAAGAACATCAACGTACTGGTACTGGATACGGAAGTGTATTCCAACACCGGCGGCCAGTCCTCCAAGGCGACTCCGACTGCGGCTATCGCGCAGTTTGCCGCCAGCGGAAAACGCACGAAGAAAAAAGATTTGGGCATGATGGCCATCAGCTACGGTTACGTATATGTAGCGCAGGTTTCCATGGGCGCGGACAAAAACCAGCTTGTCAAAGCGCTGACGGAAGCGGAAGCCTATGACGGACCCTCCCTGATTATTGCTTACTGCCCGTGCATCAACCATGGCCTGAAGGCCGGCATGGGCTGCAGCCAGCTGGAAGAAAAACGCGCCGTTGCCTGCGGTTACTGGGCAACCTACCGTTACAATCCGCAGCTGAAGGCACAGGGTAAGAATCCGTTTATCCTGGATTCCAAAGAGCCTACGGAAAGCTTCCGTGATTACCTGCTGGGCGAAGTACGTTTCGCTTCCCTGCAGAAGGTTCGTCCGCAGCTGGCGGAAGAACTCTACCAGAAGACTGAAGCGGATGCCATGGAACGCCTGGCTAATTACAAAAAGCTGGCAGGAAAAGAATAACGTGTAAAGGAAATACCGGTTGACGGCGTTTCCCGATTTAACATCAGCCGGACTGGTCCTCCGGCTGATTTTTTGACAATTGTGAATGGCAGATTAAACAGTAAAAAATAGTTGACAATGGTACTCTTATGATACTCTATCTTTTTGCTTTTTTAGGCGGCGTAGGCCTTTTCCTGTATGGCATGGAATTGCTGGGCGGCGGTTTGCAGCAGGCCGCCGGGGCCCGGCTGCAGAAGGTGCTGCAGTCTTTGACAGGCGTGCCGGTGATGGGCGTGATCCTGGGCGCGCTGGTAACAGCTACCCTGCAGTCCTCCACGGCGACTACCGTGATGTCGGTAGGTTTGGTAAATGCCGGCGTCATGACGCTGAAGCAGGCCTTCAGCGTGGTCATGGGCGCCAATATCGGAACGACCCTTACCGCGCAGCTGATCGCGTTCAATCTGACGGATTATTTTACGGTCATGATTTTTATCGGGGTCATGATCCGCGTCTTTGCCAAACATAAGAACGGACAGTTCATCGGCCAGATCATGCTGGGCTTCGGTCTTTTGATGCTGGGCATGAAGGTGCTCAGCGACGCGGCGGCTCCCATGCGCAGCAGCCCGATGTTTGTGGAATTCATTTCCCGTTTTGCGGATAACCCGGTGCTGGCTGTATTTGTAGGTATTATCCTGACGATCCTGATCCAGTCCAGCGCGGCGACCGTCGGTATCCTGATGGTTATGGCCAGCCAGGGACTGCTTCCGTTAGAAGGCGCCATCCCGGTTATACTGGGCGACAATATCGGCACCTGTCTGACAGCCATTGTGGCGGCTTCCCGGAGTAACGCTTCCGCCAAGCAGGTGGCGTTATCCCATGTGTTATTCAATTCGTTCGGCTGTGTGATCTTTATCCTTTTTATGCCCCTGTTTTTAAAGATCATACTGGCGATTTCACCGGCCGGGGATATTGCCCGGCAGATTGCCAACTCCCACAGTGCCTTTAACGTGCTGAATACGCTGATCTTCCTGCCGCTGATCACGCCGTTTACCCATCTCATTGAAAAAATTATGCCGGATAAGGGCGAGAAGATTTCCTTCAAACCGCAGTATCTTAATGACGCGATGCTGGAAACGCCTTCCATTGCCATTGTGCTGGCGGAACAAGAGGTGCTCCGCATGGGCGAGGTTGCCCGCAAGAATCTGCATGTGGCTATGGAATCGCTGGCCGAATATGATGCGGACAAAGTGAAATATGTGCTGGAGCACGAACCCATAGTGGATAAACTGAATGAAGAGATCACCCGTTACCTGACCCATATTTCGGAAAAGGCGATCGGCGGGTCCCTGGCGGCCAAGCACATGGCCCTGATGCATGCCTGCATCGATATCGAACGTATCGGCGACCATGCCCAGACGCTGGTGAAGCGTAGCCGTAAAATATTTGAGGAAGATATTGCCCTTTCACCGGAAGCCAGGCAGGAGGTCGTGCAGCTGGGGCAGCTGACGGAAAAGGCGCTGGCAGTCAGCCTGCAGAGCTTTGCGGATAATGACATGAAGATGGCGGAACAGGCCTGGTCCGTCTGCCGCCAGGTGAAAGCGGCCCAGAAGGAAATGCGTAAAAACCATATCCGGCGTCTGAATGAAGGCTCCTGCCATCCGGATTCCGGCCTGGTCTTTCTGGAACTGCTTATCAATATGAAGAGGACCAGCGACCATGCCAAAAATATCTGCCAGATGGTGCTGGGAATTTTCTGAGGACCGACAGCAAAACTGTCGAATTTTTGGAAAAAGTTGTTGACAAAACTAAAATGATACTTTATAATCAACCATGTTGTTACCGATGCGGAAATAGCTCAGTTGGTAGAGCACGACCTTGCCAAGGTCGGGGTCGCGAGTTCGAGTCTCGTTTTCCGCTCCATGATTATCCGTCCCGGTCATCTGGCCGGGATTTTTTATTTTGAGTTTATTTTCACAGAAAATTTTCTTTTTGACTTTTGTTTTTCGACCAGTTTGCTTGTCAAAAAGAAAGCGTTGTGATATTATATTGTAGCATTGTGATAAAGGACAGGTTACCTGCGTCCTTTTTTCAGAGAGTTATTACAAAAAGTAACATATATCAAGGGAGGATTTTTTCAATGAATGTGAATGTTACCAGAGAAGGAAATGACGCTGCGTTAAAGATTTCTGTTCCGGCTAAGGAAGTTGACAAAAGCTTTAAACAGGCTGTTGCAAGAATCGCGAACCAGGTGAAGATCCCCGGCTTCCGTCCGGGCAAAGCGCCTCGTAATATTATTGAAATGCATTACGGCAAAGCGGCCGTAAAAGAAGAAGCGTTTAACATCTGCGTGAACCGGGCGTATCAGGAAGCACTGGAAGCGGAAAAGCTGATGCCGGTATCCGATCCGGAAGTACAGGACGAAGCCAAAGCTTTTGAAAGCTTTGTAGAAGGCAAGGATTTTGACGTAGACGTCAAGGTCGTTCTGAAACCGGAACCGGAATTAGGCGAATACAAAGGCATCCATGTTGAGAAAAAGGAAGCCAAGGTTTCCGATGAAGATGTGGAAAAAGCATTGGAAGACATCCGTAACCGCGGCGCAAAGATGGTTGACACCGACGACGAGACTGTCATTGAAAAAGGCGATTTTGCCATTATCGACTTTGCCGGTACGGTGGACGGCGAAGCGTTCAGCGGCGGCGAAGGCAAGGGCTATCCGCTGGAAGTTGGCTCCGGCTCCTTCATTCCCGGCTTCGAAGACCAGCTGATCGGCCTGAAGAAAGATGACGACACCGATGTGGACGTGACCTTCCCGGAAAGCTATTTCGTTCCGGAGCTGGCTGGCAAGCAGGCCATCTTCAAAGTGCATATCCAGGCTGTAAAGCATAAGGAACTGCCGGAACTGACCGACGAATATATTGCGAAATACACCCGTTACAAAACCGTTGCGGAAGCAAGGGAAGATTATAAAAAACATATGCAGGAAGCTGCAGAGCGGGATGCAAAGACCGAATATGAAAACGCGCTGATCGATACCGCGGTAAACAACGCAAAGATGGATGTTCCGCCGGTTATGATCGAAGACCGCATCACCCAGATGGTGGAAGAAATTAAGCTGAACCTGGAAAGCCGCAAGATGACGCTGGACCAGTACCTGCAGTACACCGGCATGGATATGGCAAAACTGCGTGAAGCACAGCGGGAAGGCGCGGAAAAGAATGTCCGTACCGACCTGGTGCTGGATGCCATTGCCAAAGCGGAAAATATCCAGGTTGAGATGGCTGATGTGGACGCACAGCTGCAGACCATTGCGGATCAGAACGGCGCCCGCGTGGAAGACGTAAAGACGATCATCCGCAAGAACAATAACATGGGTCTTCTCCTGGCTAACATCCTGCGCCACAAGGCAGCACATGTAATTTTGGATAACGCAAAATAAGAAAAAACTGGGTTGTAAAATCTGGGAGCTGCCTGTGCGCATGTACAGGCAGCCCTTTTGTCCTGAAAGGAGTGAACCGAATATGAATTATGTACCGATTGTCGTTGAACAGAATAACCGGGGCGAACGCTCTTATGACATATATTCCCGTTTGCTGAAGGACCGGATCGTCTTCCTGACGGGACCGGTGACCGATGAAGTCGCCAACGTTGTCATCGCGCAGCTCCTGTTCCTGGAATCGGAAAATCCGGACAAGGATATTCATTTATATATCAACAGTCCCGGCGGCAGTGTGACGGCCGGTATGGCGATCTATGATACCATGCAGTACATCAAGCCGGACGTATCGACCATCTGCGTGGGCCTGGCAGCCAGCATGGCGTCCATCCTGCTGATGGCGGGCAAAAAAGGAAAGCGCTACGCCCTGCCCCATTCCGAGGTGATGATTCATCAGCCTCTGGGCGGGTATGAAGGACAGGCTTCCGATATCGAGATCCATGCGAAGAATATCCTGCGGATCCGGGAAGAAATGTATGATGTAATCGTGAAGCATACCGGGCAGTCGAAAGAAAAGGTTGCGGCGGATACGGACCGCGATAACTTCCTGACCGCGAAGGAAGCCCTGGCTTACGGCATTATCGACCAGGTCGTTGACCGCCAGCCGGAAGCATAAGGAACAAAGGAGCAGCAGATGAATTTTTCTGATGATACAAAAAGCAGCAATGTGATATGTTCCTTCTGTGGCAAACGGGGCGACCAGGTGAAGCGCATGCTGGCCGGGCGCAATGGATACATTTGCGATGAATGTATCGAACTGTGTACGGAAGTGCTGAAGGAAGAATTTGAAAAGGAAAACGAAAATCCGAACAGACAACCGCTGCAAAGCCTGCCTACACCGAAAGAAATCAAGGCGATCCTGGATGAATATGTGATCGGGCAGGAGGAACCGAAGAAGACCCTGGCTGTAGCGGTGTACAACCATTATAAGAGAATCAGTTACGAAACAGGCCGTCCTGAGGATAAGGACGTGGAACTGCAGAAATCCAATATCCTGATGCTGGGACCGACCGGCAGTGGGAAAACGCTGCTGGCACAGACGCTGGCAAAGATTTTGCAGGTGCCTTTTGCCATTGCGGACGCAACTACGTTAACAGAAGCGGGCTACGTGGGCGAAGATGTGGAAAATATCCTGTTGCGGCTGATCCAGAATGCAGACTACGATGTGGAAAAGGCCCAGAGCGGTATCATCTATATTGATGAGATCGACAAGATTGCCCGGAAGTCGGAAAACGTTTCCATTACCAGAGATGTTTCCGGTGAAGGGGTGCAGCAGGCCTTGCTGAAGATCCTGGAAGGGACCGTTGCCAATGTTCCGCCTCAGGGCGGACGTAAGCATCCTCATCAGGAGTTCCTGCAGATTGATACCACCAATATCCTGTTTATCTGCGGCGGCGCTTTTGCAGGCCTGGAAAGTATTATAAAAGAACGTACGGACAAAAAGTCCATGGGCTTTGGCGCGGATATCAAGAAAAAGAATGAGCTGAAGGCAGAGGATTCGTTGTTAAAGGATGTAATGCCGGAAGATCTGATGAAGTTCGGGCTGATCCCGGAATTTGTCGGACGCCTGCCGGTAATGGTATCGCTGGATTCGCTGGATAAGGCTGCGCTGGTGCGCATTTTGAAAGAACCGAAAAATGCGCTGATCAAACAGTACCAGCATTTCTTAAGCATGGATAACGTGGAGCTTGTCTTTGAAGAGGAAGCGCTGGAGGCGATTGCGGAAGAAGCGCTGCGCCGCGAAACCGGCGCCCGCGGGCTGCGGGCAATTATCGAAGGGATCATGCGGGATGTCATGTATGAAGTCCCGTCCCGTACCGATATCGTCAAATGTATCGTAACGGAAGATACGGTCCGGAACCATCTGGAACCGCAGCTGATCGTTGCCTGATCTGCGGAGGAAAAGCTAAAAAGGGAAAAGGTTCACAACCTTTTCCCTTTTTTCTATGTACATAATATGATAAAATATCAATAGATAACAGGTAACGGAGGCAAAAAATTGGATACGATCTCTCGAATTCTGCCTTTGCTGCCTTTACGCGGCATGGTTATTTTTCCCGGCATGGTCATGAATCTGGATATTGCCAGGATGAAATCCCTGCGGGCGGTAAATGCGGCAATGCGCAACGGCAAAAAGATTTTAATTGTTTCCCAGGTGAAATCGGAGCAGGAAGAACCGGAACTGAAGAACCTGTATAAAGCGGGCATCGTAGCGGAGATCAAGCAGATGCTGAAGCTGCCGGGCGGGGCTGTGCGGATTTTGGTGGAAGGAATCTGCCGCGCCTCGGTCGATATGGTGACGGAAGATGCGGAAGGCTGCTGGCAGGCATCATATACGGAACTGACATCCCCGAATCGTCCGGAAGAAGGGATGGAACTGGAAGCGCTGCGCCGTATCGTGATCTCTGAATTTGAGAAGTGGGTGCTGAGCGGCAAAAAGATTAGTCCCGAAATTTTACTTTCCTTTAAGGATAATCCGGATGCGGGCATCGTGGCCGATACCATTTGCGGCTATCTGGATATCAGTCTGGAGAAAAAGCAGGAGCTGCTGGAAACGGTGGCTGTGAAGGCAAGGCTGGAAAAGCTGTACGGGCTGATCCATAAGGAAATGGCCATTTCCGAACTGGAAAAAAGTATTGCCCAGCAGGTCCATCAGAATATAGAAAAGAATCAGAAGGAATATTATCTTCGCGAACAGTTGAAAGTGATCAACAAAGAGCTGGGCGACGAGGAGGACGTGCATGCGGAGGCGGAGGAATACCGGAGCCGGATCAAGGAGCTGCCGCTGCCGGAAGAGGTGGCGACCGGCCTGAACAAGGAGGTTGACCGCCTGTTCAAGATGCCGCCGATGATGCCGGAAAGCGCCGTGATCCGCAATTATCTGGATACGGTGCTGGAGCTGCCCTGGGGCAGATACGATCAGAACGGGTTTGATATTGAAAAGGCGGCCCGTATTCTGGATAAGCATCATTACGGTCTGAAAAAGGTGAAAGAGCGTATTTTGGAACATCTTGCCGTGCAAAAGCTGGCAAAGACCAACAAAGCGCCAATCCTGTGCCTGGTGGGACCGCCGGGCGTAGGCAAAACCTCTATGGCAGAATCCATTGCCGAGGCGGTGAACCGTAAATTTACGCGGGTATCCCTTGGCGGCGTGCGGGATGAGGCGGAGATCCGGGGGCACCGGCGCACGTATATCGGGGCGATGCCCGGACGGCTGATCCACGGCATGCAGAAGGTGGGCTGCCTGAACCCGCTGTTCCTGCTGGATGAAGTGGATAAAATGGCCAGCGATTTCCGGGGCGACCCTGCTTCTGCCCTGCTGGAAGCGCTGGATCCGGAACAGAATCATGCCTTCAGCGACCATTTTATTGAATATCCGTTTGATTTGTCTGCCGTGTTCTGGATCGTAACGGCCAATACGGTGGAAACGATTCCGCCTGCGCTGCTGGACCGGCTGGAGGTCATTGAGCTGTCCAGTTATACGGAAGATGAGAAGTTGAATATCGCCAGGCTGCATTTGCTGCCCAAGGAGATGACGGCCAACGGGCTGACGAAGGAAACCTTTTCCATTACGCCCGGCGCGATCCGGAAGCTGATTCGCGATTATACGCGGGAAGCCGGGGTGCGCCGTCTGGAACGGCAGATCGCAAAGCTGTGCCGTAAGGTTGCGTACCGTATTGTTACCAACAAGGAAACGGACGCGAAAATCACGGTCAAGAACCTGACGGACTATCTGGGGCCGTGCATTTATCTGGAGTCCGACCTGCGCGCCCGGGAAGAGGTGGGTATTGTGACTGGCCTGGCCTGGACCAGCGTAGGCGGGGAATTATTAAAAGTCGAGGTGCTGACTGCGGAAGGCAAGGGCGGCCTAACCCTGACCGGGCAGCTGGGCGATGTGATGAAAGAGTCGGCCCGTGCGGGGTACACCTATATCCGGTCCCGTTTCCGTGAGCTGGGGCTGAAGGAAGATTTTTACGACAAGACGGATATCCATATTCATCTGCCGGAGGGAGCGATTCCCAAGGACGGCCCTTCTGCCGGTATCACGATGGTGACGGCGATGGTGTCTGCGCTTACCGGGCGGACGGTGAAGGCGGACCTGGCCATGA
>JAFTZZ010000092.1 GCA_017460905.1 Acidaminococcaceae bacterium
CTGAATCTGCATCTTGGAAAAATCCAGGCTGCGGCGGTCTACACGGGCAGGCGTTCCTGTTTTGAAACGCTTCAGTTCGATACCTGCTTCCAGCAGCGATTCCGACAGCTTATTCGCGCTGCGCAGCCCGTTCGGCCCGGATTCGTAATTGACGCTGCCAAATACGATTTTACTGCGCAGATAAGTGCCGGTACATAAAATAACGCTGTTTGTTTCAAAAATTTCCCCTGTTTCCGCTTCCACACCCGCAACTTCATCGTTCCGTACCAGCAGCTTATCGATCATCAGCTGCTTTACGTCCAGGTTCGGCTGGTTTTCCACCACCCGTTTCATGATTACATGATAAAAGGGTTTGTCTGCCTGCGCCCGCAGCGAATGGACGGCATAGCCTTTCCCGGTATTCAGCATACGCATCTGGATACAGGCTTCATCTGCACTGATGCCCATCTGTCCGCCCAGCGCGTCAATCTCCCCTACCAGCTGTCCTTTGGCGCTGCCCCCCACAGAGGGATTGCAGGGCATCAGCGCGATATTGTCCAGCGAAAGCGTCGCCAGCAGGGTTTTATATCCTAACCGCGCCGCCGCCAGACTGGCTTCCACGCCTGCATGTCCCGCGCCGATGACGACGACATCATATGAATCAACAATTATGCTCATCTTTTCTCACTTTCCAACGCAGAACCGGGCAAAAATTTCATTGATGATCTCATCCCGCACCGTTTCGCCGGTAATTTCGCCCATCAGGGTCAGTGCCCTGTCCACATCAATCGTCAGGCAGTCATAGGGCAGCCGCTCCTCTGCCGCGTTTACGGCATCGGTCAGGCTTTCCTGCGCCTGCCGCAGCAGATTGATCTGCCGTTCGTTCTGGATATAAATTTCCTCATCGGACTGCCTGTTACTGCCGTACACATACTCCTGCAGCCAGTTTTCCAGCAGGTCTACGCCTTCTTTTGTTTTGGCTGATATTTCAATAATATTCTTCCGGGGAACCCGTTCCGCTAACGCCTCTGTAATGACGCTTTCCGCAATATCTGTTTTATTGACAACAAAAACGGTATTCTTTCCTTTTACTGCCGTTAATATTGCTTCGTCGTCCGCCGTCAGCGGCTGTGTTCCGTCCAGCACGGCCATGATCAGCTCCGCTTTATCCAGGAACGCGCGGCTGCGCTCCACCCCCAGCTTTTCCACAAAATCTTCCGTATCATGGATGCCTGCGGTATCTGCCAGCAATACGGGAACGCCCCCGATCACCAGCTGTTCTTCGATAACATCCCTCGTCGTCCCTTCAAATTCAGAGACCAGGGCCCGGTCTTCCTTCAGCAGTGTATTCAGCAGGCTGGACTTGCCAACGTTAGGACGTCCGATGATGGCTGTCCGCAGCCCTTCCTTCAGGATCTTTCCCGTATGGGCTCCCTGTAAGAGGCTTTCCGTTTCCTCTTTTGCGTTACGGATTGCGTCCGTCACTTCTTGATAGGTTACGTCTTCAATATCTTCTTCGGGATAATCAATTACGGCTTCCAGATGGACGATTACGTCTTTCAGTTCCTTGCGTATTGCTTTCAGCTTTCCGGAAAGGAACCCCTCCTGCTGCTGCACAGCCACTTTCAGGGCGGCAGCGCTTTTGGAATTAATGATGTCCATGACGGCTTCCGCCTGCACCAGGTCGATCCGTCCGTTCAAAAACGCGCGCTTCGTAAATTCCCCCGGTTCAGCAGCCCTTGCGCCATACAAAAATGTCAGCCGCAGGATATGACGTAAACTCTGCATGCCGCCATGGCACTGAATCTCCACCACATCTTCCGCCGTATAGGAACGGGGCGCCTGCATATACACTGCCAGCACTTCGTCAATCGCAGCGCCCTTTTCATCTTTGACAAAACCATACACCATCGTATGGGACGGATAGTCTTCCAGTTTTTTTCCGGATGCGGCAAAAAACATGATATCCGCTATTTTAAGCGCATCTGCTCCGCCGATCCGTACGATTCCCACCGCAGCGTTTCCCGGCGCCGTGATGACCGCGCTGATCGTATCTTCCTGTATCATAGTTCCACCTGAAATAACAAAATAAACCCGGGCAGAATATCTACACCGGGTTTTTCATTTTTCTTATTTTTTAAGCTCAATGACAACCTTACGGTACGGTTCGCTTCCTTCACTCAGCGTCGTGATCCTGTTATCATTTTGCAACGCGGTGTGGATAATTTTCCTTTCATGGGGATTCATGGGTTCCAACACAATGCGTTCTCCGCTTTTTTTCACTTTATCGGCTAACCGTTTTGCCAGGCGTGTCAGGGTTTCCGCTCTGCGTTCCCGGTAATTTTCCACATCGATTACGATATGGACCCGGTTTTCCGTATTTTTATTGGCTACCAGGTTGGTCAGGTACTGCAGAGAATCCAGCGTCTGTCCGTGTTTGCCGATTAAGATGCCCATATCGTCGCCATGCAGCTTCAACACAACGCAGCCGTCTCTTTTATTGACAAATTTTTCCATTACGACTTCGATTTTCATGGCTTTGAAAATCTTTGCCAGGAAATCTTTTGCTTCGTTTACTACGGCATCGTCTACGACAAATTCTTTTACGTTTTCATTTACAGGACGTTTGCTGCGGCGTTCTGCCAGAGTATTTTTTACGGCGGAAGTTACGGCATTAGCGGTATCAACCTTCTCGTTGACTGCGTTTTTGACCTTATCGCCGCTTTCTTTTACGGAATCTACCGCATCGTTCCATTTTTCTTTTACCTTATTGTTAAAAGCCTTTTGTCTCTCATCGAGCTCGTTTGCTTTTTCCCCTACTTTATTCAGGGCAGAACCGGCAGATTCTACGGTCTTTTCGCCGAAAGACACTAATTTATCCTTCAGTGTATCGGCAGCAGGCTCCGTATTTACCGCTTCCACGGAAACTTTTTCAACCTTCGGGGTAACCAGGATCTTTGCTTCCTTTTTACCGAAACCCAAAAAGCCTTTCTTAGGCTCTACGAGAACTGTATAATCCACTTCGTCTTTCGTCAGGTTTAATTCTTTTAAAGCAGCTTCCAAAGCTTCTTCAACTGTTTTGCCTACAGATTCAACGTTCATTTTATTACTCCTTATCAATCTGAAAACCGGCTGTTATTTATCCATCTTTCCGTTAATATATGCCTGCTGGGCAATCTGCATGATATTCATTACGATCCAGTAGAGAACCAGGCCGGCCGGGAAGCTTAAGCTGATGTAACCGATAAACAACGGCATAAAATACTGCATCATCTGTCCCTGCATCATACCCATAATGCCTTCCTGGGGTTTGTCGCCAGGGTTCTTTTTCGGCATGGTCTGTTTCGTCTGGATATACGTCGTTACTGCCGACAGGATAGGTAAAATATACATGGGATCCGGATTTGCGATGTTTTCCATCCAGAGGAAATTCGCAGGTCCTTCGTAATGGAAATCCCTGATTGCATAATAAATACCGAACAGGATCGGCATTTGTATCAGTAAGGGAAGACAGCCAGCCATGGGATTTACATTCTGTTCCTTATAAAGCTTGGCCAGCTCCTGATTCAGGCGTACCTTGTCATATTTGTATTTTTCCTGAATTTCTTTCATTTTTGGCTGGATCGCCATCATTGCTTTTGTAGATTCGATTTGTTTCTTGGTTAAGGGGAACAATATAATTTTAATGATGATCGTCATCAAAACAATTGCCAGACCGTAATTGGGCATGCCAAGGCTC
>JAFTZZ010000093.1 GCA_017460905.1 Acidaminococcaceae bacterium
ACTGGCTGGTGCTGGACGAACCCACCAACCATCTGGACGTGGAAGCCAAAGCGGAGCTGAAAAAAGCCATCCTTGAATTCAGGGGCTCCGTACTGCTGGTCTCCCACGAGCCGGACTTTTACGAAGACTGGATCGACGAAGGTTGGAATATAGAAGACTGGACGACAAAGATAATATAAAAAAGCGCCGGAATATCCGGCGCTTTTCATTATTATATTACTAAATTATTACAGCTCTGTCACCCACAGCCCGTGCAGGTTGCAATACGCAAACACAGCTACCGGCTTGTCGCCGTCCACCAGGGCAAACTTCGCTTCCGGCTTGTCATCGATGGTCAGCGCCCGGCGCTGTCCGCCTTTCTGGGTCTGCAGGTAGATCCAGCTGATATGATGGGCAGCCGTCATGGGATGTTCCGCGCTGCCGATCTTCACGGTCACGATTGCATCCGCTACAGCTACAACGGGCACATGCTTTTCCCGGGACGCGTCCACGCTGTTGGCCCGGATCATTTCCATGGGTTCCCCGTCACACGTTAATTTTTCAGGAGAACCTTCTACTAATCCAACGATCACACCGCATTTCCGACAACTGTAAAATCTCGAATCCATATCGATCCCTCCTTAAACGCAATTTGAAATTAAATTAAGAATTGTTATCATTTATCTTTACGTTATTATACACCATATTTTGCTTTTGTGTCTAATCAATTTGCCTTTGACCCGGACGCGCCGTTTAAAAATTTTTTCGGAATCTCCTGCGGCGCAGGCACAAGCCACGGCATATGCTTCAGCAATTCACCGCGCTGCACCCGGACCGCTTCCATGGCGGCAAGAATATTTCCCGCTTCCGGCGAGGTCCGTTTCGCTGCGCTTCCTGCCGCCAGCAGATGGCCGTTCTGATCCGACAGGGTCTGCGCCAGTGTCAGGAACCAGCTGTTATCTTCCCGGCTGGCATTCGTTTCAAACTCCAGCGTCAGCAGATAATCCGCCTTATATTTCCGCAGTGCCGTTAACGCATCCTCAGGATACTTTACAACGATATAGTTAGGGAACAGCGCTTTATATTCATTCAGCATGAAACGCTGCAGCACCGCCATCGCATTTTTCAGGGTTTCTCCCTTTGCGCTGTTTTCCTTTATATACAGCAGCACTACCGGCTGGTTTGTATCACTCTGCAGCGTATCGGGCCATTCCCGGATAACGCCCGCTTTTTCCAGCGCATCAAAAGCCTGATAATAATTTCGCATTCCTGCATCCAGATACAGGTTCATAAAATGCGTCATGCTGCTGACCGTCCGGGGAATCCGGAAACGCACTTCTTCCCCGAACTGCTTATACTTGCGCAATACTGCCTGCAGCGTCAGCGGAACCGGATCTGCCGTATTGGTAACACGGATCAGGTTCAGCCGTTCTCCGTACAGCTGTTTAAACGTTTTATTGGCAACAGCCGGAGCACCAAACGTGATGACCTGTATCCGTTCCGGAGCAAAGCCGAAATCAATGAGCCGCTGCCCCACGATCGTCGCTACCGCGCCGCCCAGGCTGTGTCCCGTCAATAACAGACGCGCATTCGCTTCGCTGCGGTATTCGTCCAGAAAACCTTTTGTCTCCGGATCAAGAAGGCTGCGCAGGGCAGTATCCGCATATTCGTTAAAGCCTTTATGAACCTTAGGAAGACTTTTCGCTGACCGGACATCCTGCGCCGCATCCTCTGCCAGCGTCGGTCCGTTCCCGGTACGCAACCCGCCCGCAGCTATCTTTTCCGCTTCTGCCAGGGTACTGCCGCCATAAACGACCCGTTCCGTTTTAAAATCAGCGGCCCAGTCCTTTTTATCTGCCGTGCCGCGGAACGAGATCACATACAGCGGGGTTCCGTCAGCCATACTATTTTTGGCAGTGATAAAATGGACTGCCGTCTTCCCTGCCGTCGCCTGCCGGGGCACAAAGTCCCAGCCATAGCTGCGCAGATACGCTGTTTCCCCGCCCTGTTCCGGCGCATAGGCGGCCGCAGATGCAATGACCGCAAAACAGGTCAGCCAGGCATTGTTATATTCTGTTTTTTGTTTCCGCACCGTTTCCGTGTCCGTTGCGGAAAATGCCACGCTGCCCTGCGGGATCTCCGCAAAAGCCGGCAGCGAAAAAATGCTCAAAAGCAGCGCAGCAAGCAAACTGCATATTTTTCTTTGCATCACAATCGTTATCCATTTATACTATCACAAAATCAGTTCAACACTGCCCGCAGGCATTGCAGTAATATTACAGTAAATGATAAAAAGGGCATCCCTTTTCAGGAAATGCCCTTTGGTTCATGCGAAACGATCTATTGATCAAGCAATGAGGATAGATTATTTTACAGGACGTACGTTAGCTGCCTGCTCGCCGCGGCTGCCTTCAACTACGTCGAATTCTACAGTCTGTCCGTCTTCCAGGGTTTTGTAACCTTCAACCTGGATCGCAGAGAAATGTACGAATACATCGCCGCCGTCTTCACGTTCAATAAAACCATAACCTTTTTCTGCATTAAACCATTTTACTTTGCCTGTCATCTTGCGGGCCTCCTAAAAATATTACTTTCGCCGGCAGATTTTTCTTTTTGCCAACAGTGATATTATATGACAAGAAAAATAAATATGCAAGCAAAAAAACAGAAAATTGTTGTTATTCAAAATTATATAAATCGGTCATGAAGCAAACCGTTTTAAGATTTCAGCGTATACTGATCATCACAAACGTTCCTGACAGTCCTGTTACTCTGCCAGCACTTCCACCTTTTCCATGATGACAGGATCCAGAGGACGATCCTGGAAGTTGGTCGCAACAGCGCCAATCTCACGCACTACGTCCATACCCTCCACGATCTTGCCGAAAACCGCATGGTGCCCGTTCAGCCAGGGAGTGGGCGCCAGTGTGATAAAGAACTGGCTGCCCCCGGTATTGGGGCCGGCATTGGCCATGGACAGTATGCCTTCATCATCATGAATCAGCCCTTCGCCGAATTCATCTTTAATCGTATAGCCCGGGCCGCCGGTGCCGGTACCCCGGGGGCAGCCGCCCTGGATCATAAAGCCGTCGATGACGCGATGGAAAATTAAACCGTTATAAAACCCCTTTTCCGTCAGCTCAATAAAGTTTTTCGTCGTCAGCGGCGCTTTTTCTTCAAACATCTGCGCTACAAACACGCCTTTGTTGGTAGTAAACTGAATTTTTCTTTCTGCCATTTGAATGCTCCTTTTTCGTAGTTCTCTTTTAGCTGTGTTATCTTAACGAAGCACCGGTTCATTGGCCTGTACCCTTACCGGTGCTTTCTTTATCAGGCAAATTACTTTTTTTCTTCCTGCTGCTTTTTCTTTAACAGGTAAACCAGCAGGTAAACGCCCGTCCCGATCGCTGCGCCGATGCAGGGCAGGAATACGGCGCCTGCAGCATCGCCGCCAAAATAGATCAGCAGCCCTGTGCCAATCAGGAATATTCCCTGGGCGCACTGCAGGCGGGAGCGGATCAGCGGACGGTTATGCCGGTCATCCTTTGCCGTACTGAACCCAGCCATGGTCAGCTGAGGCAGGAACAGGATAAAAGCGACGCCCATCAGATAGAGATAGGTTGCCGACAAGGTCACCGGCTCCATATTACGGCCGGTAATGGCGCAAATAGCAAAGGCTATAGCGCTCAGGTACAGGCTGCGATAGTAGCCTTCCTTGATCTGGCTTTCCAGGATATAGCAGCAGCCTGTAATAATGGGGAACAGCCAGTAACCAACATACCCCATCCAGAACGCGGCGCCTAAAATGATGGCGTTATCCCCGATCCTGTGCCTGGAACCGGAAGTACGGTTCAGCATCCGGCAGATAAACAGCACCCATAACAGGCCAATGACCCCGTCAATGTTAACGCCCATGACCGCTTCCAGTCCCAGGGCGACAAAGGCTCCCAAGAGACTGCCCCACTCCCGTCCCGGTTCGGGATCCACTTCCCGGCCTATGAGATAGGCAAAAAAGAATCCCGCCGCATAACTGACGCTGTCCAGCATGACGCTGCCCGTGCCGGTGCCCGACACCTGACGGAAAATCAGCAGGATGATTGTGGACAGCAGCGTGCCCATGATAGCGATGCGGTTAAACCAGTCGTCAAAATCAAAGGGACGCCCTAACCCGAAATTTTCATTGGTCGTCTCTTCCTGCCGGACAACCTTGGCATATTTATTCTCCCTTTTAGCCATAGCTTACAATCTCACTCCTGTATAGTGGATAGCAGCGCAACGCACTGCCCTGCGCCTGCGTTCTGCAGCAGACTGACTGCAATGCAAATCTGTCATGCTTTTGGACCGGCAGAACACTTTAGTCCATAATTTTTTCGCCGTGATAGGATTCACCGCCGGCATCCGGCAGGATCCCGTAGCGTTCCGTCCACAGCGTTTTATATTTTAATGCCTGGTTATGAATCGTAGTCAGATTTGTTTCCGGCAGCTTTTTAATGCATTTTGCGGGAATGCCTGCCATCAGGGAATACGGTTCCACGATCGTACCTTTTGTCACAACGGCGCCCGCCGCAATGACGCTGCCTGTGCCGATCACCGAGCCGTCCAGAATGACGGAACCCATCCCTACCAGCACATGGTCTTCAATGGTGCAGGCATGAACGGTAGCACTGTGCCCGACCGTCACAAAGTCACCGATGATGCAGGCATGCCTGTCCGCAACATGCAGGCAGCTGTTATCCTGGATGTTGGTGTAGCGGCCGATCTCGATCCGGTTTACGTCGCCGCGGACCGTGCAGTTGGGCCAGACGCTGGAATATTCCTTCATCTTTACCATGCCGACTACGTCAGCGCTTTCGAATACATGGGCCTTTGCGTCAATGTCGGGACTGATTCCCTGAAATTTCCGTAACATGGTTATGACCTCCTAAAATTATAAATTGCAATTTACCTGTGCATGAACGCTGCGTCAGGCAAAGGCATCGCAAAACCGTCCACGATTGCTATTTTATAGGCTCATGCGCCTGTGGCTTCGAAACTCGGGCTTTGCCCTCAGACAGCCTCGCCACGACGGCACATTTCACCTCATAAAATGACGCAATCGTTTCCGAAGTTTTGCTTATGCCTTCGCCATGCCGCAGCGTTTAATGCAACAGAATCAAGATCTGTCATATAAACTCTGATTCGCTTCAGTTTTTTCCCCGCAGGCGCGTCACGAACGTATAGAGCGCCGCCAGCAGCAGAATAACTCCTGTTGAAAACAACACATATTTTGTAGGCATAAAGTCGCCTAACAGTCCGCCCAGCAACGGTCCCACTACACCGCCGAACTGCTGGGCCGAAGTGGTAAGCCCGAAGGCTTTGCCCCGCATCTCCTGGGGCGTGACCTCTACCAGTGTGGAATTAATGTTGGGCACCGCGCCTGCCAGGAACAGCCCGTAGATAAACTGGATCCCGGCAAACTGCCAGATAGTTTTGACAAAAACCTGGCAGAGATTCACGCAACCTGCACAGCACAATACAAGACACAGCGTGCGGACAAAGCCCAGCCGCTGCCCCCGTTTGCCCCAGAACGGCGCCGCGATAATCCCGGCAATGCCTGCCAGGGAAAAGATCCAGCCGCTCATGGTGACCGAGGCGTCGCCCGTACCGCCCATCAGCTCGCTGACGTACAGGGTGATCAGCGGCTGTATCGCCATGGTACAGGTCTGTACCAGGAAGAACATGAACATGACATACAGCAGGCCGTTATTATGCAGCGCTGCTTTTATGTCACGTACAATATGCATCTCTTCCCGGGCTTTTTCCCTGCCGAACGGCAGGTCGCGCACCAGAAAGATGACCATGACGGTCGCAAAGAACAGGCTGGCAGAACCGACGAAGAATGACATACGCATGCCAAACCAGACGGACAGGTAACCGCCCATCAAGGGCCCCAGGATGCTGCCGCTGGCTATGGCTGCCTGCATCCAGCCCATACCCCAGCCCAGTTTATCTTTGGGAAGGGTAGACGAAACCAGTGACAGGGACGCCGGCACAAAGCCGCTGATCAGGCCGGTGAGG
>JAFTZZ010000094.1 GCA_017460905.1 Acidaminococcaceae bacterium
TGAACGGATTGCCGGAACGCACGCTGGATGAGATCTGGCAGTTTGTAGGCAACGGGGCGCGCAAGCTTGTGGAACGGGCTGTGCCCAAAGATAAAGAGGAAAGCATGCTAGAACATGTCCGGCAGGATTTTGATATTTATTACAAAGATCATTGCAAAGATCATACTAAACCATACCCCGGCATCATTGAAATGCTTGCCGGGCTAAAACAAAACGGGTATTTGTTAGGCGTTGTGTCCAATAAGCCGGATTTTGCCGTGCAGGAACTGATCCCGGAATATTTTCCCAAAACCTTTTCTTCCGTTACCGGAGAGAGAAAGGGAATTGCCAAGAAACCGGCGCCAGACCTGATTTGGGAAGCTATGAGAAAATTGCGAGTTACAAAAGAAGAAGCTATTTACATCGGGGATTCGGAAGTTGACCTGGAAGCCGCGGCGAATGCGGGGATTCCCTGTATCAGCGTTGCCTGGGGGTTTAAGGGCAGAAAGTTTCTTGAACAGCACAACGCCGCGATTATTGTCGAATCTCCGGACGAGATATTGCAATACATTTGAATTTTCGTTATAAACCAATCAGTATTTTCCTGCAAAAACGTAAAATCAGTTTAAATCAAAAAAGGAGCAACCGGGAATGGAAACAAGATTCGGATCGATGGGACTTTTCTTGGTCATGCTTTTGATTGGCGGCGGACTGATCGATACAGCTTTTGATATTGCCGATTCATATACCTCCTTTAATTTTATCGGTTGCGTACTGCTGGGCCTGTTTTTACTGTTTGGCGCATATCTTTTGTTTACAATGCAGGCGGTTCCTGCCTGGCGTAACAAAAACTACACGTTACAGAATGAATTGACCGATCTTGTGAAAGAAGACCAGACGGGCAAGACTGACACCGACGAGACAGAGCGCCTGATCACTGATTTCCGCAAAAGCTTTCGTGACTATTTCGCAGCGCCGGGCCTGCCGGATAACAGCTCGCTGCAAAACACAGCCACACAGCTTTACTGGCATATTCTTCATCTGCAGAAACGCCGTATGGAACAATTGGGGATTACCCTGGATTTCGATGCGGTGCGCAAACGTTACGGCGGGGTATCGATTGCCAAGCACAAACATTTTGACGGCAAGTATTCGATTACCGACGCGCAGGAACGCATTGAAGCGACACGCATCTACAAAAAAGATACCAAGGCGATTTATAAAAAGAAGGACAGCGAGCTGGCTCATTACAGCATACTCAATGCCAGGCAGGCCGCAAAAGCCAATGAAATTATCTGTCCCAACTGCGGCAATCCCACAACCCGTGAAAACCTGCTGGACGGCTGCGATTACTGCGGCACGAAATTCACAGTGGAAGATTTGGGCAACCGGGTCAGCAGTTTCGGCCTGCGACAGGATTATAAGGTTGCTTATGATAAATATACGGACGCCCGGGCACATTATGGTACCCGTGCATTTCTTGCAGGCGCCGTGCCTATTTTTCTTATATCCATGATCTATGGTTTATCAGTTATGAGCGAATTAGATGCCGGGCTGTTTATGCAAATCACAGCAACTGTGTTCGCAGCGGCTATTTGCGCTGTTCTTATGGGTTGCATTACCAAATACGGATTTTTTATCTTTCTTTTCCCGTTTTTGCAACTGAAACAGTCCGTTGCCTACCGTTCCGGGAAAAAGCTTGAAGAACGGAAAAAGCGCGAATCAAAGAATGATATCATTGAAAAAGAAATTCGTACATTTGACAAGCGTTTTTCTTTGGAGCATTTTTTCAGCAACATCCAGAACAAACTGGCGGCTATCCATTATGCTTCCAGTAATTCCCAGGCCCATGCCTTTGCTGAAATTGATGTCTCACCGTATCTGGAATATTACTGCGATGTGGTGGATATGGATGTTACCGAAATGTCGCTTCTGGATTTTAATTGTGATGAAACAACCCAGCGCATCCACATGAAAGCGATCGCCAGCCTGATCCGCGCACAGGGCAATCGCTGCAGGGAAACCTCTGAAACCGTTGAGCTGCAGCTGAAAAAGAGCGCGGCCTGCAAAACCCAGGCAGTATGCGGTCCTTCCGTCCTGAAATGCAAAAACTGCGGCGCCAGTATTTCGCTGCTGAACGGTGGAAAATGCGAATACTGCGATTCAGAGCTGAACCTTTGGCAATATGACTGGGTAATTACTGATTACAATGTTTTGTAAAACAAATATATAGTAAGGCGTTACTTTTTTATTTTAAAAGGGGAACTAAATTGAGCCGTTGTGAATGGGTAAACTTAAAAAATCCGTTATACGTGAAATACCACGATGAAGAATGGGGCAGACCGCTGTACGATGACGCAAAGCTGTACGAATTGCTGCTGTTGGAGTGTTTTCAGGCAGGTCTGTCCTGGGAATGCGTGCTGAACAAGAGAGACGCATTTCGTGAAGCCTACGACAATTTCGAAATCGAAAAGGTCGCGGCTTACGGTGAAGAAAAACAGGCGGAACTTTTACAGAACCCGAACATAATTCGCAACAGGCTGAAAGTGAAGGCCAGCGTGCAGAACAGTCTGGTCTTCCAACAAATCCAAAAAGAATTTGGCAGCTTTGCCCATTACATCTGGCATTTTACGGATGGGAAAACTGTTGACGAAGACTTTCATCTGCGTACTTCTTCGCCTCTGTCCGACGCGGTTTCCAAAGACTTAAAGAAACGCGGCATGAAGTTTGTAGGCACGACGATCATTTATTCGTACCTGCAGGCTATCGGCGTGATCAACGGACACGAAGCGAAGTGTGAATATAAATAAAAGGACAAATATTATGAAAATTATGCTGGCGTCGGGTTCGCCCCGTCGATTTGATCTGCTGACGCAGATGGGATGGGAAGTGGAAGTGCATTCCCTGCCGTTTGCGGAAGCGGAAACTGTGGAAGATGCGGAGAGCAAGTTAAAAAGTATTAGAAAGCAATCATCATCCGCACAAAGAATAAAAAGTGAAACAGCAGGCGAAGATTCTTCTGAACATAATATTGAAAAAAGAAGAACTGTAACTGTGTTATCAGAAAAAGATATGACTTTGCTTTCGCCATATCAAAATGCTGATCTGGTATGCGCCTATAACGCATTGGGAAAAGGCAGGGCCGCCGCGTTATCCATCGGCACGGACTTGCCTGTTATAGCGGCGGATACCATTGTGGTACTGGATGAAACGATTTTGGGCAAACCGGCAGATACGGAAGACGCCGCACGCATGCTGCGAATCTTGTCCGGTAAGGCCCATCAGGTCAAAACTGCCACAGCCGTGCTATATCAGGATAAAACCCTGTTGCAGGTAATTACGACCCACGTTCATTTCCGTGCGCTGACAGAATCGGAAATCGCCTGGTATGTACAAACAGGGGAACCGCTGGACAAAGCAGGCGCCTACGGAATTCAGGGAAAAGGCGCTGTCCTCGTGGAAAAAATTGAAGGCAGTTACGATAACGTGGTCGGTCTTCCGTTGACAGCCGTATATGAAATGTTGATAGAAGCGGGGGTAAAGATTATCTGATATGATCAAAGGATTAATTTTTGATTTTGACGGAACGCTGGCGAACACGCTGCCCATCATTTTTGCCTGTTACGATTACAGCACGGAGAAAATTTTAGGGAAGAAAGCTGACCGCACGCCGTTTATTGAAACTTTCGGACAGCCGTTATATATCTGCCTTACCAGTATTTTTGGGGAAGAAAAGGGCAGTAAGATCTGCGACGAATACCGCGCCTATCAGGAAATCCACCACGATGAACTGATCCTTCCGTTCCCCGGCGTAAAGGAAACATTGGAACAGCTTTATGCAGGAGGGATTCCTATGGCTGTAGTAACCAGCAAAAGCACGGCCACCTGCCTGCGGGGCGCAAAGTGTTTGGGGATTGACCAGTATTTTACGGCAGTTATCGGCGCAGATGCAGTCACGCATCCCAAGCCTGACCCGCAACCAACTCTGCTTGCAGTAGAAAACTTGGGAACAAAGCCGGAGGAAACGCTTTGCATAGGGGACGCTCCTTATGACGTAATGAGCGGTAAAGCGGCAGGCTGTCATACCGCAGCCGTGGAATATACACAGTTTGACCTGAAAAAGTTTAAGGCAATGGTGACGCCGGAATACTGGCTGAAGGATATGCCCGCTTTGCTGCTTTTGCTTGAACGACTGAACAACAGAGAAAGGAACTGATATGGCAGTCCTCTATAGGTGAGTGAGGGTGTAAGATAAATAATAGTGAAACTTATTTTAAATTTTAATTTCAGAAAGGCGGTAACACTATGCGCAAGATTGCAATTGTTGGCGGCACCGGCATCGAAAATCCGGACACACTGAAAGGCTTTGAAACTAAAATTATTGAAACGCCTTACGGCAAAGCGTTATGCA
>JAFTZZ010000095.1 GCA_017460905.1 Acidaminococcaceae bacterium
CCGCTGCGCGCCCGCAGGGCACATACTGATGCATGAGGCTGAACATGACGTCGCCCGGCTTAAAGGTCTGCGCCACCCAGTCGATAACGCGTTTTGTATTATCCATATAACCCGGCAGCACCAGATGACGGATAATGACGCCGCTCTGCATGATGCCGTCCGCATCCAGCTTATAGGGACCGGTCTGGCGGAACATTTCCAGAATGGCCTTGCGGGAAATATTCCAGTAATCATACGCATTGCTGTAATTCAGCGCCAGCCTGTCATCGCTGTATTTCAAATCCGGCAGCCATATCTGCACCCTGCCCTCGAACTTCACCAGCGTATCTACTGCTTCAAACCCGCTGGTGTTGTACACGACGGGCACCGGCAGCTTTTCGTCCAGGCTTTGGAGAATAGAATAGGCAAAATGCGTAGGAGTAACCAGGTCGATGTTATGCACCCCTTTGGCAATAAGCTCCTGATAGATTTCCTTCAGCCTGTCCACAGAAATTTCCTTCCCCTTGTTCAGGCAGCTGATCTCATAATTCTGGCAGTAGCAACAATGCAGGTTACAACCTGTAAAAAACACCGTTCCAGCGCCGCGGGTACCGCTGAGACAAGGCTCTTCCCACATGTGCACACCGGCGCGGGACACCACCGGCAAAATGCCGACGCCGCAGCAGCCGAACATGCCGTCAGTATCGTTTATGCTTTCTGGACGGTCAACACCACAGCGATGGGGACAGACGTAACATAACATTTCGGATGACTTCCTTTCCAATTTTTATTATATCTGTTGTTATCATTGTACCATAAGAATTACGGATGCGCATTACTGTTTTGTTTCATTGACAAGTTGCAATCCGACAGGCTATAATATATGTAGTCATGTGACTGACGGAAGTGGATTCACCACATGGAGCATGACTGTGAATGCCGACCGTCTGGGCGAATGCACAGGACTGGCCGGTTTTTGTTTTTGTATGGATTACTTTATCATAACGTAACGATGAAAGGTTTACTGCATCACAAGGGAGGAGAAAGCACATGAATGAAATGGCATTGAAGTACGGCTGCAACCCGAACCAAAAAATCGCAAAGGTGTACATGAAGGACGGAAAAGACCTGCCCTTTACCGTACTGAACGGGCGTCCCGGTTTTATCAACCTGCTGGACGCATTCAACAGCTGGCAACTGGTAAAGGAACTGAAAGAAGCCACCGGACTTCCGGCGGCGGCGTCCTTTAAACACGTCAGCCCGGCAGGCGCAGCGGTTGCCACTGAATTAAGCGACACTTTGAAGAAGATTTACTTCGTGGACGATCTGGAACTGAGCCCGATTGCGTCCGCCTACGCAGCAGCGCGGGGCGCGGACCGCATGTCCTCCTACGGCGATTTCGCAGCATTATCTGATGTGTGCGATAAAGAAACCGCACTGCTGCTGAAACGGGAAGTTTCCGACGGCGTCATCGCCCCCGGCTACACCGAGGAAGCGCTGGAAATCCTGAAAAGCAAACGCAACGGCAGCTATCTGGTGATGCAGATTGACGCGGATTATGTGCCGGAAGAACAGGAAACGAAACAGGTTTTCGGCATCTGTTTTGAACAGACGCGGAACAACGCAAAAATCACAGCTGACCTGCTGGCGGAACGTCCCACCAAAAACAAGGAGATTCCCGATGCGGCAGCCCGTGACCTGCTGGTAGCGCTGATCACCCTGAAATATACCCAGTCCAACTCCGTCTGCTATGTGAAAGACGGCATGACCATCGGCGTGGGCGCCGGGCAGCAGTCCCGCGTGCACTGCACGCGGCTGGCCGGCAACAAAGCTGACATCTGGTGGCAGCGGCAGAACCCGAAAGTCATGGCGCTGCCTTTCAAGGCTGACATCCGCCGTCCGGACCGGGATAATACCATTGACGTCTACATTTCTGATGATTATGAAGACGTGCTGGCAGACGGAACCTGGCAGCTGTTCTTTACGGAAAAACCGGAACCGCTGACCAAAGAAGAAAAGAAAGCCTGGGCGGCAAAGCTGACCGGCGTTGCCTTAGGCAGCGACGCCTTCTTCCCCTTTGGCGACAACATTGAACGGGCGCACCGCAGCGGCGTGCAGTACGTAGCGGAAGCCGGCGGTTCCATCCGGGACGACAACGTAATTGAGACTGCGGACAAATACAACATGGCCGTAGCCTTTACCCACCTGAGGCTGTTCCATCATTAACAATGAAACATTCTTTTTTCAGACAGGATACCGTTGCGCTGGCGCAAAAACTGTTGGGCTGCCTGCTGGTTCACCGTACGCCTGAAGGCATTGCCGGCGGCATGATCGTGGAAACGGAAGCCTACGTGGGCGCAGTGGATAAAGCCTGCCATGCATACCAGAACCGGAGCGAGCGCACCGAAATCATGTACCACGACGGCGGCTACGCCTATGTGTATCTGATTTACGGCATGCATCACTGCTTCAACGTGGTCACCGGTCCGGCAGGCGAAGGCAACGCCGTACTGATCCGGGCGTTAGAGCCTGTCTTTGGCATTGACCTGATGTGCCGCCGCCGCAACACACTCAATCTGCAAAACCTGTGTAGCGGTCCGGGCAAGGTCTGCCAGGCCTTGGGCATTACCAAAAAGGATTACGGTCTGGACCTGTGCAACAAAAACAGTCCGCTGTTCCTGTTGCCTTTCCGCTGCTTTAGCGAAGAACAACTCGCCGCTTCTCCGCGTATCAACGTCGATTACGCAGAAGAAGCGGCCCAGTGGCCCTGGCGGTTTTATGTAAAAGAGAATCGGTACGTGTCAAAAAAATAAAAACGAAATGCGCTGGACATGTTTTGTGTTCAGCGCATTATTGTTGCAGTTTTTAACTTTAATTTCCTGTCCTGTTCTTCCACAACCACTCAATCCGTTTACGGGCGGGCCGAAATTTCTACTTCTTCTCCAATTCTTCCCGCAAATACTCTTCCGCTTTTTTCAGCTGCACATCGCTGGTCGCTTTTTCCGGCAACTCAATTTCCACGTCCGGCGACACGCCCACTTTATGGATGGAACGTCCCGAAGGCGTATAGTACATAGCGGTAGTCAGCTTCAGCCCGGTGTTCGGCGTTACATGGAACACCGACTGCACACAGCCCTTGCCGTAGGTTTTTACGCCAAACAGTTTTCCTGCTTTGGTATCCTGCACCGCCCCGGAGACGATTTCCGAAGCGCTGGCGCTGCCATGGTCGATGAGCACAGCCAGCGGGTATTTTACTTTTTCCAGCTTGGATTCGTAAACTTTCGTTTCTCCCCGCTTATCTGTAATGGAAACGACCGGGCCTTTCGGCACGATATAGTTTGCCACCTTCACGCATTCGTTCAGCAGGCCGCCGGGGTTATGCCGCAGATCCAGCAGCGTGGCCTGCATGCCTTCCTGTTCTAATTTTTCATAAGCCTTTTTGAATTCCTCGCCGGTATTCTCATTGAACATGGCAATACGGATGTACCCGATCTTGGAATCCGGCAGCATCCGGCCGGCAACGGACTGGATCTTAATATCGTCCCGCACAATATCCGCCGTAAACTGCTCGCCGCTTTTATGTTCCAGCAGCAGTTTGACACTGGTGCCTTTCTTACCGCGAATCGTGCTGACCACGTCCTCCAGGGAACGGCCTTTGGTATCCTGGTCGTTTACCTTGAGGATCTTATCGCCGGCTTCAATACCGGCTTTCGCGCCGGGAGAGCCTTCCATGGGGGAAACCACCACAAACTCCTTATTACGCTGACCCAATACGACGCCGATGCCGCCGAAGGTTCCGTCCGTCATCTCGTTTAAATGGGTAAAGCCCTCTTCGTCCAGATATTCGGAATACGGATCGTCCAGACTCTCCACCATTCCGTGCATGGCGCCTTCAAACAGCTTTTTCTCTTCATATTCGCCAACATAGCTGGAATGGATTTTCCCCAACGTATACAGGAACTGGATCGCCCCCGTCGCATTATGAGTAAGCTTCTGCAGGTCCCAGACAACGCTGATCAGCGTCAGGCAGACAGTCGCGATAACCACGACAGGAATCACCCAAAAACCGACTTTTTTCTTAAACACTTGTACCCTCCGCCGTCATTACGGCAAATAATTCAGCGGCTCCGTCACTTCGCCATGCAGACGCACTTCAAAGTGGCAGTGCGGCCCGGTGGAATAACCGGTGCTGCCTGCGTAGGCAACCAGTTGTCCCTGGGACACCCGCTGCCCTTCGCTCACTGCCAGACTGGAATTATGTCCGTAAATCGTCACCAGCCCGCCGCCATGGTCAATCATTATCGCATAACCGTAACCGCCCATCCAGCCGGAATACACAACCACGCCGGCAGCTGCCGCATGAATCGGCGTGCCGTAATCTACCGCTATATCCATGCCGGAATGATATTTCCGCGTCCCGAAGATCGGATGCACGCGCCAGCCGTAATAGGAAGTAATCGGTCCGGAACAGGGCCATACGAAAGAACCGTTCCCGCCGCCGGAGGGCATGACGGAAGCAGTTTCCAGTCCCTGCAGCATAGATTTGATGTTATCGGAAATCGCCAGCATACGGTCATATTCTTCGTCTGATTTCCGTTTTTCTTCTTCGGCCCGGTACAGCTTCTGGGCGCGCTGTTCCCGCATCTCTTCCGCGCTGCTGCGTTTTGCTTCCAGGGCAGCCCGGTCCTTCTTGATCTCATTCATCTGGCCGTCCAGCACATTCTGCACCTTCTGGATCTCAGCCGCTTCCTTCCGCACCATATCCACTAAGTCAAGATCACTGCGGATAATCTTCTGCAGCAGGTACATGCGGGAGGCGAAATCACCAAAGTCCTTGGCGCCCAGCAATACTTCCAGATAATTGATCTGGCCGTTTTCATAAATATCCCGGAGACGGGTACGGTAAATTTCCATCCGTCCTTCCATCTCCGCTTTCTTTTTGTTTAATTGCGCTGTGTTTTTATCAATATCTTTCTGCAGCGCATCAGCCTTTTTCTGCAGCTCGTCAATATCCTTCTGCAGACCGCTCAGCCGGGCAACGATATCGCCCAGACTTTCTTTCGCCTCTTCCACCTTGTGGCGGGCGGCATCTTTCTTCTCTTCCGCAACCTGCACGTTATGCTGCGCCTTGTCCAGTTCTTTCTGTTTCTTTTCCATTTCGCTCTCGGCGAACACGGGAACCATCTGCAGCAGAACCAGCCAGACCGCAATAAACGAAGCTAAAAACCTACGCATTTTCATATGACAGCCTCCCTATACCCGCAGGAACTTCTTCAGGGAAAGGTAGCTGCCAAAAGCGCCGATCAGCGCGCCGCAGGCTAAGATGAAAAGATCCGCATACAACAGCGTCGGCCAGGAAGGCAGCACAGGGAAAAAGGCAAAGGTCGTATGCACCCTGCCCATCAGGCTGACATAAATTGCGTCTACAATGGCGCAGGCCAATATGGCGCCGCCCAGCCCCAGCGTCATGCCTTCCAGCATGAAGGGCCAGCGTATAAACCAGTCGGTGGCGCCTACGTATTTCATAATAACAACTTCGCGCCGGCGGGCAAAAACGGTAAGGCGGATCGTATTGATAATGATAAACAGCGTGGCAAAGCAGAGGAAAACGATCAGCACCGCGCCGCCAATGCGCAGTACACGTGTCAGGGCAAAAAGATGCTCCACGACCTCCTGCCCGAATTTTGCCGTTTCCACTTTAGGCCATTGCTCAATAGTTGAAACCAGTCCCCTGATCCGTTCCGGCTTGTCTACCTGCACCTCAAAGGAAAAAGGGAACGGGTTATCCTTGCCCAATGCCTTCAGCAATGTCGCTTGATCCCCCAGGCGGGTCTTGAAGCGTTCCATGGCCTGGGCTTTGGTCACCTCTGTGACCTTCACCACGCCTTCCATCTTTTTCAGTTTTTCCCGCATATCGGCAACTTCTTCGCCGGTAGCGGTATCCTCCAGATAAACGGTCATCTCTACCTGGCCTTCCAGATATTTCGCCAGATTATCCGTATTCAGGTACATGAGCAGGAAAAGGCCCAGCACCAGCAGAGAGACCGCAACCGTAGAAACAGAAGCAAAACTCATTATGCCATTGCGCTTAATGGATTTGCCTGTTTCACGGATAAAATATTCTTTACTGCTCAGACTCATATCCGTATACTCCGTTCAGTTCATCACGCACAATTTCACCGTGCTCAATGGCAATGACCCGTTTGCCCATACTGTCAACAATCTCTTTATCATGAGTGGCCATGATAATCGTTGTCCCTGTATTGTTAATCTCCTGGAAAATTTCCATAATTTCCATACTGGTCTCCGGATCCAGATTACCTGTAGGTTCGTCTGCTATTACCAAATTGGGACTGTTCACGATTGCCCGTGCAATGGCAATACGCTGCTGTTCGCCGCCGGACAGCTCGTTCGGCCGTGAATAGGCACGGCGGCGCAGGCCTACCAGATCCAGCACGTTCATCACACGCCGTTTGATCTTGCGATAGGGCGCTTCAATAACTTGCATGGCAAAGGCCACATTATCATACACCGTACGGTCCGGCAGCAGACGGTAATCCTGGAATATGATTCCCAGCTGACGCCGCAGATACGGCACTTCTTTCGCTGTTAAGTTCAAAATATCCACATCATTCAGGCGGATACTGCCGGTAGTCGGAAGTACTTCCCGAAAGAGCATTTTTATAAAAGTTGATTTACCGGCTCCGCTGGGTCCGACTATAAACACAAATTCACCCTGCTCAATCCGCACATTAATATTACGCAGCGCCACATTCCCGCCGGGATATGTTTTGCTGACATCTGTCATTTCCAGCAACAGTAAAACTCCCTTCAAGCTAATATGAAGAAATAGATTTCCCAAGTATTACTATACAACTTTTTTCTTACATCGTTTGCAAAATAATTGCAAATTATTTATGCAATAACGCAAAGGCTTTTGCCGCGTTGCTCTGCGCCAGCCTGCGCATTTCCGCGATACGACGTTCCTGGACAGGCTGTTCCTGCCCCCACAATGCCTCCGCTGCCTGCACAACCTTTTCTGCGGACAGCGTTGCAACCGTTCCCACCGCCCGGGCACCGATTGCCTTCACGAAGCTGTCCACCTTGGGATCGTAGGAAATCGCCATCAGGGGAACCTTCATCACAGCCGCAAAGATCAGTCCGTGCAGCCGCATGCCGATCAATAACCGGAAGCTGCCCACGATACTGAGGAACTCTTCTGTCGAATAGGTGGTATCCAACAGGACGACCTTATGCCCGGTTTCCGGCAAATAGCTGCGCAACAGCCGGCAGGCATTCCGGTCCATGGATACCTGCAGCGGCAGGATGGCAATCTGCGCATGATACTGCCTGCTGAGCTCGCCCAGCGCAACGGCCAGCTGCTGCAGACAGCGCTGGTTATCCGGCCACTCCCGCACAGACACGCCAATGATCGGTTTGTACGGATCAAGCCCCGCATCTGCCAAAATCGTTTTGCCTTGTAATCGTGAAGCAGGCTCCAGCGTCAGCACAGAATCGGCTGTTATTTCCACCTTTTCAGGCGGAACGCCGATCCGTTTCAATTCTTCCGCCGAATCTTCGTCACGCACAGTGATCACGTCTGCCCTGCTTACCACCAGCCGGGTCAGAAAGCGCATGAAACCGCTGCGGATCGGGCCGATACCCTGGGCAAAGAGCATAACCTTTTTGCCTTTCCATTTTGCCGCCGCAATCACGGAAAGGTAATAGGCCAGGCTGCGTTTACTGGTCACGTCCTGCAGCAGGCTGCCGCCGCCGCTGATGACCAGGTCCGCGCTGTCGATAGCCCGCAGCAGCCGTACCGCGGCAAAACGGTACAGCGATTTAACCTGATGTTTAGCTATTGTATTTCCCGGATTTCCGGAAATAACGGTGATGTCCGCATCCGGCTCAATCGTACGCAGCGACGCCAGGATCGCGGTGAGCAGCGCTTCGTCTCCCGCGTTATTGAAGCCGTAATATCCGGAAATAACGATTTTACTCATTAATTATGAATCTCCTTAGCCACGGTTTAAGATATGGCATGATAACAGATACCGCAAGCACAGCAATGATTCCCAACGCAGCGCCCAGCAGATAGCCGTCTGCCGCGCGGATGTAGCTCATCATGGCCGGTGTGCGCATATGGCAGAAGGTCTGTACCAGCGAACCCTGGCCGATGACAGCCCCCAGCACCAGTGCCAGCTTGCAGAGGTTGGGCGCCTGACGGTAAGCAGCGTACACTGCCAGGAAAAAGGCCGGATGCCCGATCATGAATTCCTTTTCCCGCGGGCGCGCATACATGACCTGTTCCAGGAACAGGCGCAGCTTTATCTCAATGGCGGGCACCGGCACACCGCCGGTATGTCCGCTGCGGCCTACAAAAATGTAGGCAACAAACAATAACACTCCCAAAATTACGAAATGCCCCAGCGTCAGCCTGGTTTTGCAGATCTGCACCAGCTGGGAAAATAAATCGGATGCTTTTGCTTCAGTTTCCGGAAAGATATTGTACCAGCGCAGGAACAGCAGCAGCATCAGCAGCACCGGCATAACGAAGGTCAGCTTCACGCCGCGGTAGATGTCTGCTTCCAGCAGGAAACGCAGATCGCCCATAATGGAGCCGTTCAGTGTGGCGCCGATCAGCGAAAGGGCTATGGCCAGCGCCAGCTGCCACAGAGCCGTAAAAATAATACTGATTACTGATTTATCATCTGTTTCAATGCTTTCCCAAATCGTCAGGATGACGCTGATTGAAAGCACCGGATACAGCACCGCCGACAAAAAGGCCAGGCCCTGCCGCATGGACAGGCCGCGCCCCATGAAGAGGCTGAAGGCCGTTAACAGCATGCCGGCGACTACCAGCGCATACTGTTTTTTCCCCCGCAGCGAGGGAAGGATCATGCCCAGGTACAGCGCCAGCGCTGCCCAGGCTCCCAGGGCAACTGCCAGCAATATCTTACGGTCCGGTTCATAGGAACCGGCAAAGCCCGGATTGCCGTTGGCTGAGGCCGTCACCGCTTCACCCGGCTGCTGGAACACGCCGGCCACGCCGATTTCATAGCCCCGCGCCTGCACCTGTTCCGTAATCTGGCGCATGTAATCCAGGTTCAGGTCGATGATGTCCACGCCGTTTTGCGGTTTCAGGAATAAACGCACGTAATTGACGCGGATATTCCGTTCCTCGTCTGCCAGTGCCCAGCGTCGCAAAGCGTCCGGCATCATCAGCTTGCTGTTTTCCTGGGCGTCGATATTCAGCACACGCACCGCATTATTGTTGACGCTGCGCAGCAACGCATCCAGTCCGGAAAAATTCGCAAACTGCAGCTGGGTCACATGCTCCAGCAGTCCCAGGCGGATATTCCGTTCCGCCAGCTTGCGCCCCGCATAGTCAATGTCCTGCGGATAGCCAATTACATCCGTCCCGCAGGGAATATACGTCGTAACCTGCACGCCCGCTTTGTCGATCCGCGCAAAGAGGCTTTCCACCGCTTTGCTGGAATAAGGCAGATAGTTTTGGGGACGCACGGCTACCAAAAAGCCTTTCTCCTGAACCTCCCGCAATTCCTTCACAGAAAGTCCCAGCGGTGCCTGCATAACAGGCGTCTTGGCCCGGTAATCCGGCTCCAAAAGCACGCGGGAGTCGCCCATTACCTGCAAAATTTCCGGAGACTGGCTGATGAATGTCACCCGCTCCCTGCCGTAACGCAAAAGCAGGTCCTCTTTGACTTCGTTCCACGCCGCCTCGTCCTTGCCGCGGGTCACATATACAGCGTCCGGATTGATGTTTCCGGCAGCAATCAGGGCATCGAACGCCCCCTGATGGATACCGGCAGCCGCTTTCTGCAGCACGTCGCCCGGCATGGCAGAGATCCGTCTTTCCCTGTCCAGCCGTTCCAGTGTAGTATCGTATACGATCAGCGTTGTTACGCCGGCGTCCTTAAACTGCTGCAACAGCTTATCGCTGCTGTAGCCTTCCCGCTGCGCCATCATCAGGATCGCCTGATAATCCAGCGTCTGCTCCACCGTACCGTTCCGCTTCTCAATGCCGACACGGATATGCATCAGCCACAGCGCCGCACAGAACGCAATGATGATGCACGCAGCCAATATGGGATTGTAACGGTTTTTCCAATCCTGTCTGTTCATTTTACTCTCACAAAAACGCACAAAAGACAGCGGCGCATATCCGGCGACATACGACGCTGTTTCAAATTATATCTGTTTTGCCGCCAATTTCTTGGCCTCATACTCCTGGCGCAGGAACGCTTCCACAAAGGGACGCAGATCGCCGTCCATTACGCCGTCCACGTTAGATGTTTCGCAGCTGGTGCGATGGTCCTTCACCATGGTATAGGGCTGGAAAACATACGAACGGATCTGGCTGCCCCACTCGATGGCCTGGTAGTCTCCCGCCAGGTCGCTGATTTTGGCATCCTGCTTGGCTTTTTCAAAAGCATACAATTTGCCGCGCAGCAGCTGTAGGGCTTTTTCCCGGTTCTGCAGCTGGCTGCGTTCATTCTGGCACTGTACCACGATACCCGTAGGCAGATGGGTCATACGCACTGCAGACGATGTCTTGTTAACGTGCTGCCCGCCTGCGCCGCTGGCCCGGTATAAATCCACACGCACTTCGTCCATGTTGATTTCTACGTTGACTGTATCATCCAGTTCCGGCATTACGTCAACAGCCGAAAAAGAAGTATGACGGCGGGCATTGGCGTCAAACGGCGAAATGCGTACCAGACGGTGCACGCCCTTTTCACTGCGGAAAAAGCCATAGGCATTATGCCCGTTGATCTGCAGCGTAGCGCTCTTGACCCCCGCTTCGTCTCCGGCCAGATAATCCAGCATTTCCACCTGGTAGCCGTTCCGTTCCGCAAAACGGGTGAACATACGCAACAGCATGGAGGTCCAGTCCTGGGCTTCCGTTCCGCCGGCGCCTGCATGCAGGGTCAGGATCGCGTTATTGGCATCATATTCTTCGGAGAGCAGCATGCCCAATTCCAGATGATGCAGGTCTTCCTTAATTTTACGCAGCGCTTCATCCAATTCGGGAATCAGCGACTCGTCCTGCTCCTCCGCGGCCATTTCCTGCAGCACTTCCAAATCGTCAAGCCCGGTCTCCAGGCCTTTATATTCATCAACTTCCGATTTTAACGCATCCACATCCTTGGAAATTTTGGATGCTTTTTCCGGATCATCCCAAAAGGACGGTTCGCCCATCAGGTGTTCCAGTTCCCCTATTTTTTCCTCTTTGCTGGGGATGTCAAAGAGATCCCCTCATTTCGTCCAGTTTTTTCTTGAGGTTTGCGATTTCCGGTCTGTATTCTTCAAGCAACAACTTTCTCACATCCTTTACTGGTTACTATGAAACGCCTCTAAAGCAGTTCCACGTATGTGCGGCGCCTTCTGCCATGCGCCGCTATTAATTATAGTTAGTTATTTACTTTCCTTTACCGCAGCAGTTTTTATATTTTTTGCCGCTGCCGCAGGGACAGGGATCGTTGCGCCCAATCTCCGGCCCGTTATTGACCACCGGCTGCCTGGCGCCTTCCCCGTCCGGCGTATCGACGGTGGGGTTATTGGTAGTCGCGTCATCCAGATGGTCGTCCACTTCCAGCGACGGCTGGGAGAACACATTGACGCGGTACATGTATTTTACAACATCGTCCTCAATGGCTTCAATCATGGCCTCAAACATATCAAAGGCTTCAAACTTGTATTCCACCAGCGGATCCTTCTGGCCGTACGCCCGCAGACCCACGCCTTCACGCAGCATGTCCATGGCATCCAGATGCTCCATCCAGTGATTGTCCACAACCTTCAGCATAACCAGGTTTTCCAGTTCCCGCATGATCTCGGGCCCGGTTTCTTCTTCCCGGCTGGCATAGATGTCATCCGCCAGCTTGTGCAGATATTCGCCGATTTCATCCCGACCCAGGTCTGCCAGCTTTTCTTCCTTCAGTTCACCATAAGGAGCAAAGAATTCTTCACAGTAGCGCACCATATTCTTCAGATCCCAGTCTTCGGAATAGGATTCCGGCGGACAGTACATGGTCATGGCGCGATCCACGATCTTGTGGGTGAATTCCATGACGGTAGAGCGCAGGTTCTCCTGGTCCAGCACCTTGCGGCGTTCCTTGTAGATAACCTCGCGCTGCTGGTTCATGACGTCGTCATACTCCAGCACCATCTTACGGATGTTGAAGTTGCGCTCTTCCACTTTCTTCTGGGCATTTTCGATGGAACTGGTGACGATCTTGTTCTCAATAGGCTCATCCTCTTCCACCTTCAGCAGGTCCATCATATTTTTAATTTTATCCCCGCCGAAGAGACGCATCAGGTCATCTTCCAGTGACAGATAGAAACGGGAAGAACCGGGATCGCCCTGCCGCGCGCAGCGGCCCCGCAGCTGGTTGTCGATACGGCGGCTTTCGTGGCGTTCCGTACCCAGGATGTGAAGACCGCCCAGCTCGGCTACGCCCTCGCCCAGCACGATATCGGTACCGCGGCCTGCCATGTTGGTAGCAATGGTAACCTGGCCCATCTGCCCGGCATCCGCTACGATCATCGCTTCTTTCTCGTGATATTTCGCATTCAGCACATTGTGGGGAATGCCCTGCTTCTTCAGCATGGCGCTCAAATCTTCCGACTGGGTGATGGAGGTCGTGCCCACCAGTACCGGCCGTCCGGATTTATGCAGCTCCACAATCTCTTTCACAACCGCGTGGTATTTACCGGCACGGGTCTTATAGATCACGTCCGGATAATCGGTACGGATCATGGGCTTGTTGGTCGGCACCACGACAACGTCCAGGCCGTAAATCTTCTGGAATTCCTGTTCCTCTGTCTTGGCCGTACCGGTCATGCCGGCCAGCTTTTTGTACATACGGAAATAATTCTGGAATGTAATTGTGGCCAGCGTCTGGCTTTCGCGCTGTACCACAACGCCTTCCTTGGCTTCGATAGCCTGGTGCAGGCCTTCAGAATAACGGCGGCCGTACATCAGACGGCCGGTAAATTCATCGACGATAATGATCTCGCCGTCTTTTACCACATAGTCGCGGTCGCGGATCATCAGGGCCTTGGCCTTGATAGCGCACATGATATGATGGGAGAAGTCCACGCCGTGTTCCGTATCGTACAGGTTGGAAATACCCAGCGCCTTTTCCGCCTTGGCAATACCCACTTCCGTAGGCGCAACCTGTTTTTGTTTTTCGTCAACCGTATAATCTTCGCCCTCTTTCATGTTGGCAACGATATGGGCGATGACTTTATACAGGTCAGCCGATTTTTCACCGGGGCCGGAAATGATCAGCGGGGTACGGGCTTCATCAATTAAAATGGAGTCCACTTCGTCCACGATACAGTAATTCAGCTCCCGCTGTACCATCTGGTCCTTGTCTACCACCATGTTGTCCCGCAGGTAGTCAAATCCGAATTCGTTATTCGTGCCGTAGGTAATGTCAGCCTGATACGCTTCCTTACGGCTGGGGAAATCCAGGTCGTGAACGATCAGACCCACAGACAGTCCCAGGAAATTATAGATGCGGCCCATATCCTCACTGTCGCGGCGGGCCAGATAATCGTTGACGGTAACCACGTGCACACCGTTGCCGGTCAGGGCGTTCAGGTACACCGGAAGGGTCGCCACCAGGGTCTTGCCTTCACCGGTACGCATTTCCGAAATTTTGCCCCGGTGCAGTACCACGCCGCCGATCAGCTGCACGTCAAAGTGGCGCATGCCGGTCACACGTTTGGACGCTTCCCGGACAACCGCGAACGCTTCCGGTAAAATGTCGTCCAGCGTTTCGCCCTTTTGCAGGCGCAGCTTAAACTCCGCCGTCTTGGCCTGCAGGTTGGCGGTGCTCATCCGCTCCATGTCAGGCTCCAGAGAATTGATTTTATCCACGATAGGCTGGATATTTTTCAGTTCCTTTTCATTGGGATCGCCGAATATTTTCTTTATCAAACCTTCCAGCAAACTGATCACTCCTTAATTTGTGCTAAATATTTTTTGTTTTTTCAATCAGGTATGTCGGGCAAACACCGTTTTCATACTCGCATTAAGCAAACAATTATCCATTATTGTCTATCATAAAATTTTAACAGAAAGCATAGTAAAAGTCAAAGAAACGAAAGGCTTTCCCTTCATTATTTTGTGAAGTTTACGTGAATAATAAAAAAGCAGAGCACAGGACAAAATTTTCGTTTATCCTGCGCTCATTATTTACTTATTTTCTATTGTTTAATAATGCAAACTGCTATTCCAGTTTCGGCTCCAGTAAACCGTAATTTCCGTCTTTACGCCGGTAAACCACGCTCACGCCGCCAAAATCAGGATCAAAAAATACAAAGAAATCGTGATTTAACAGGTTCATCTGCAAAATCGCTTCTTCCGGCGTCATGGGATTCATGGTGAAGCTCTTGCTGCGGATAATCCTGAACTCTTCTTCCGCTTCTGCCGGAGCCGGCGCCGGTGCCGCTTCCGCAACAGGAGCCGCTTCCGCCGGGATATCGCGGAAGTTGTTGTACTTGCGTTTCATCAGCTTTGTTTTATATTTGTGCACTTGGCGCTCGATCTTTTCTACTACCAGGTCAATGGATGAATACATATCCTTCGTGGATTCCTGCGCCCGCAGCAAAATCCCCTTGGCCGGAACCGTAATTTCCGCGATATGGTTTCCGTTTTCTACCTTCAATACAGCGGTAATATCCCCCACTGCCTTAAACTGCCTTGTCACTTTATCAATCTTCTTTTCCACATAGGCTTTTACTGCCGGCGATACAACGGTGTTTCTTCCTTTCACGATAACAGCCATGTCAAATCCTCCTGTCTGTCCAGGAACGCCTGGATATTTATATACAGATTGTCCACCGCAAAATCCCGCCCGTTCTGTAACTGTTCTGCAGCGCCTCCTCTTTACGATTTGCGATTCCGCAGGATTTCCGGTCCTTTATCTGTTATGTATCTTTTCGACATATTGTATTTAATTCCTGTATGCGCCCCAAGATTTCTAACTTTTTTCACTTTTTCACAGCAAAATGCAATATACGTTACAACTCTGGGAAATAATAAAAAATAACGGCAGGCAAGGCATCAGCCTTCCCCGCCGCCGCTTTTTTGCGTAATATATAATTCTTCTTACAAAATCTTCGACAAAAAGCTCTGCGTCCTCGGATTCTGCGGATGGTCGAACACCTGCGCCGGCGTACCTTCCTCCAGAATATAACCGCCGTCCACAAACAGTACCCGGTCGCCCACTTCCTTGGCGAAGCCCATTTCGTGGGTCACCACCACCATGGTCATACCTTCTTTGGCCAGCTGCTTCATAACCTCCAGCACTTCGTTGATCATTTCCGGGTCCAGCGCGGAGGTCGGTTCGTCAAACAACATGGCCTTGGGTTTCATGCACAGCGCCCGGGCAATGGCCACACGCTGCTGCTGTCCGCCGGAAAGCTGGTCAGGATAATTGTCCGCCTTCATTTCCAGCCCGACCTTTTTCAGGTACATGCGGGCCAGTTCTTCCGCTTCCTGCCGGCTGGCATGCCGCACCTTCATGGGCGCCAGCACCAGGTTTTCCATCACCGTCATGTGCGGGAACAGGTTAAAGCGCTGGAACACCATGCCCACTTCCTTGCGTACTTCGTTGATATTCGCTTCCCCGTTCAGCGGGATGTTGTCAAAGACGATTTCCCCCTCCGTAGGCTCTTCCAGGTAATTGATACAGCGCAGCAGCGTGGATTTACCGCTGCCGGAGGGACCGATAATGACGACTACTTCTTTTTCTTTGATGTACAGGTCAATGCCCTTCAGCACCTGCAGGTCGCCAAAGCTCTTTTTTAAACCAGTAATTTTTATTATTTCCTGCTGTAACGTCATTTTGTATCAAACTTCCTTTCCAGCAAACCGGTAAGCCGGGCTACCGTAAATGTCAGGATCAGGTAAATGATTGCAACTGCCATCCAGATTTCAAAGGACGCATAGGTACGGGCGATGATCAGCTGTCCCCTGCGGGTCAGTTCTTCGAAGCCGATGACGGAAACCAGGGAGGAATCCTTCAGCATGGCGATGAATTCGTTGCCCAGCGGGGGAATGATACGCTTAAACGCCTGCGGCAGAATGATGTAGCGCATGGTCTGCCACCAGGTCATGCCCAGGCTGCGGCCGGCTTCCATCTGTCCTACGTCAATGGACTGGATGCCGCCGCGGAATACTTCCGCCACATAAGCGCCGCTGTTGATGGAGCAGGCGGAGATTGCGGCAAAGAACGCGTCCACGCGGTGTCCGATGATTCCGGGCAGGGCAAAATACACCAGGAAAATCTGGATCAGCAGCGGCGTGCCGCGGATAAAATCCACATACACGTTGCCCAGCCAGCGCAACGGTTTTAAATCAGACATACGCACCAGGGCAACCACAACACCGATCAGCAAGCCGAAAAAAACACTGAGCGCCGTAATTTCAACTGTAATTCCCGCACCCGCAAGCAAAAGCGGGACCGCGCTCTTAATCAATTCAAAATTAACATCCATACACAAAAACCTTCTTGCTTTTTGTATTTTTTTACGTTTCCCGAAAAACAGAATGCAAGCAACACTTTCAGAAAAATGCCCCGGGAAAACCGCAAAACAGAAATAATCTGCAGTTATTATACTACATAAATAAAAATCACAAAAGGGAATTTTATACAAAATTCCCTTTTGCCGTAGAATCGTCTGAAGTTGTTATAATTGAATCAATTATACACTGCGCTTATTTTTTTGCCGCGCCAAACCATTTCGTATAAATCTTGTCGTATTCGCCGTTTTTCTTCAGATCCAGCAAGGCCTTGTTAATTTCCTTTGTCAGCGGGCTGTTCTTCTTCAGGGAGATACCGAAGGATTCAGCTTCCAGCGTATCGCCTACGATTTTAGCGAAGTCTTTGCCGCCGCCGGTAGCCAGGAAGTACTCCGCAACCGGTTTATCAATGATAACTGCGTCTACGCCCTTATTTTTCAGTTCCAGGAAAACTTCCGCATTGGTGTTAAAGTTTTTAACCTTTGCGTCTGGTACCTTTGCTGCGCGTTCAGCGCCGGTGGTGCCAATCTGTACGGAAATGCCTTTGCCGTTCAGGTCGTTAATGCTCTTGATGGCTTCATTATCCTTGTTCACTACTACAACCAGGCCGGCTACATAATAGGGATCGCTCATGTCAACCGCTTTCTGACGGTCCGGTGTGATGCTCATGCCGGCGGCAGCCACGTCGATATTGCCGGAATTCAGGGCCGGGATCAGGGCATCAAAGCCCATGTTCTGGATTTCCACCTTCATGTTCAGCTGTTTGCCGATGGCGCGGATCAGATCCATGTCAAAACCGTCAAACTCCTTGCTGCCCTCTTTCTGGAATTCAAAGGGAGCAAAGGTCGGTTCCGTACCAACACGCAATACCTTCGGAGCCTCAGCTGCCTTTTTCTCACCGCCGCCTCCGCCGCAGCCTGCCACCATCATAACGGCCATTACCAGCGCTGTCAGCAGAAATAACACTTTTTTCATTTTACCAGTTCCTCCTAAATTTTGATTCTGTATTTATTTTGCCGGTTTGCTGCCAAACCATTTTTCATACAGCTTATCATAGGTGCCGTTCTTTTTCAGGGCATCCAAAGCCTTGTCAACTTCTTTGGCCATTTCCGGATTCTTCTTAGAAATTACGATGCCGTAATCTTCCGCCGTAAGCGGTTCGCCGGCCAGCTTGGCATATTCGCTGCCGCCGTTCTTCAGGAAATACTGCAATACCGGCAGGTCGCTGATAACCGCGTCCGCGCCTTTGTTCTTCAGTTCCATGCAGGCCAGGTCGCTGGTGTTAAAGGTCTTCACGACTGCGCCTTTGTCTTTCAGCTTTTCAGCATACATTGCGCCGGTAGTACCCATCTGTACGGCGATGGTCTTGCCCTGCAGGTCTTCGAATTTCTTGACGTCATTCACGTCCTTGCGAACGACAAAGGCCAGGCCGGATTTATAATAAGGCTGCGAGAAGATAACCTGTTTTTTCCGTTCTTCCGTAATGCTGAAGCCTGCAATGGATACATCCAGATTGCCTGCATTAATAGCCGGGATCAGGGCGTCAAAGCCCATGTTTTTGATGGTGCATTTCTTATAGCCCATCTCCTTGGCGATTGCGCGGATCAGATCCATGTCAAAGCCGGTGAATTCCTTGGAATCCTTTTCCGGGAATTCAAATGGCGCAAAGGACGGTTCCGTGCCGACGATCAGCTCTTCCTTCGCTGCCGGAGCCGGAGCCGCGGCTTTCTTGTCGTCAGCCTTTTTATCCCCGCCGCCGCAACCTGCTGCCAGGATGCCCAGCGCCAAAACCAGAATGCTCAGTAAAACTGTAATTTTTTTCATTGTTCTTCCCCCTCAGTGTGTAATTTATAAGTGGACCCACAGATACTTTTGCAAGTCTGTCGCGTGCCGGACGGACTGCCTGCTCTGCCTGAATAAAAACGCCCCGGCTGACCTGGTTTTCGCCCCCACACCCGCCTGCTGGAAGGTTCGCTCCTAAGCAACTGCTCCCCACTACTGCTCCTCTCGTAATGCGATTACGGCAGGACTTACCTCTAAGCTGCACCGTGCTCACAGTTATTTTAACTGCTTACGTGGATCGTTTCGCCTGCAACTGGCATCGACTTGCAACCACAGACCCGGATTGTTTTTATTAGTTAAATATAGCATACCAAATTGAATATTTCAAGCATTTTACTGAAACAAATAATTATTACCGAACCTGCTTTTGACGAAATTCAGTTTGTCTTGACGTCGTTCCAAGAAAAGGCTAAACTATAGTTACACAAAAAATCGAACTCTTAACCGGAACAGTTCCGGTTATATTTATCTTACCAGAACGATTTAACAATGATAAGTACGGACGTGATGTTTTATGTTGTCTATTCCTCAGTATCTTGACTTTTCCTGCCCCGGAAAAACAAAAGAAATCTGCGCGTTTTTCCTGGAGCTTCTGAAACGCAAGAGTGAATTCCTCTATCTGCATTCACAGCAGGTAGCTAATTATGCAGCCAGTGTGGCAGCCAAGCTGGGCCTTTCCCGGAAAGAGATCGGCACGATCCGGACAGCGGCGCTCATGCATGATATCGGACTGTTAAGCGTGCCCAACAGCATCTTAAATAAATCCCCTTACCTGACAACCCGCGAGCTGGCACAGTATAAACGGCATTGCGTTGCCGGCTGCAGCATGCTGGAAAACATGGAAGAATTTGCCGATGTGATCGACCTGATCCGCAGCCACCATGAAAAGTGGGACGGAACCGGTTATCCGAAGCGCTTAAAGGGAGTTAACATTCCGATAGGCGCCCGCATCATTGCCGTTGCCGACTATTATGACAGCGTTATCAATCCCTGCACCACCCAATGGCAGAAGAGTCACCCGGAAGCGCTGCAGGAACTGTTAAGCGGCATGGGTACCAGTTTTGATCCGGAAATTGTCAAAGCCTTCATTGACGCCATTGCTCCCGGCAAAACCATAACGCCGGTTCCGGTGGCTGAAAAGAAAAGAGCAAAACGCAAAGTCAAAGTGACACTGGAGGACCTCTTTACAACCTCCGGGTTGCCGAAAGCCTACGAGGCTCCGGCTGCCGCCGCCATCGCTTCCGATTCCGCAGCAGCCAGAACCGTTGCCGTAACGGAAACGCAGTCCTTTACGCCCGTTGACGAAGACGTGTTAAAAGTTGCGGAAACCAATGCGGCAGCAGAATACGGGGTTGCAGCAGAAATTAAAAAATAAAATTTATAAAAAGTAACAGCAGGTTACGGAATGATATGCTCCCTTTATAGGAGACAGTGAAATAAAAAACACTGAATTCTATGAAGGGAGTTATTTTTATGGGAAAAGCAAAGTATTCTGTTGAAGAGAAATTGTCTTGGGTAATCCGTATACAATCTAACGAAATTTC
>JAFTZZ010000096.1 GCA_017460905.1 Acidaminococcaceae bacterium
CATGGCAGCAACCATCGGGATGGCATTGCGGCGGGTAACTTCCATGGGGCTGATACCGGCGATACCGGCTACAATGATAGTTGAGCCGGCAATCGGGGACATGGTACGGCCCAGCGTACCGCCCAGGGTAGCCATAGAACCCATCTGTACGATGGACATACCGAAATCTGCCGCATGCGGGGTAACCGCCTCGTTGAATGCAAAGGTTGCCGCGTCGCCGGAACCGGTGATCAGACCCAGAATGAACGGACCAACAGAAGCGCAGATCTTAACGATAGCAGGATTGTTGATCATGGCAGCGATAAATGCCTTTACCAGACCCATTGCATTCATACCGGCAACAAATACGCCTGCCGCCAGGATGATACCGATGATATCGCCGTAGGCTTTGCCCATGCCGTCAAAGAAGGACTTGGTCAGGGCCGCCGGATTCGTCCGGGTTACAATGCAGGTCAGGATCGCGCCGATAACCATCGCCTGCGCAACACCCATCTTGAACAGGGGAACCAGACCGGTTGCGCCTAAAATCAGGATAGCGATAGGAACTACCGGCATCAGGGCGTACAACGGATTCACCTTAAATTCAGTATCCAGTTCCAGGCCTTCTACCACATGGCCTTTGTTTTCTTTCAGGAAGTAGGCAATCGCTGTCAGCACAACAGCGCCCACCAGCAGGGAAGCGATGTTGGCTTTGTAATGGAAGGCGATAACGTCCATAACATTTACGCCCGCAATCTTGGCCACAAACGGGTTGTGAGCCAGACCCGGGTTCAGCATGGAGCCGTAGGTGCCGCACTTAACAGCAGCTGCTGCCATAGCCGGATGCACGCCGGCGCCCATCAGGATAGGAATGAAGATAGCACCTACTGCCGCAGCCGTACCGGCCGCGCTGGGCAATGCCACGTTAACGGCATAGGTTCCGAAAATAACGCCCGGAATCAGCAGCCAGTTGACCTTTAACAACAATTTTGCCAGCGCATTGATCAGATGCTTGTCACAACCTGTAAAACGCATCGCCAGCGCAAAACCCATACTGGAGCAGGCAGAAGAAATCATGCCGCTGCCCATGCCTTTGGCAAAAGCGTTCAGTGCATTCATGGGATTCCCTGCGCACAGGCACATAACGATACCGGCGCCCACCAGCACCATTCTGGCTTCAAAGCGCTTTACCAGCAGTACCAGCGCCGCCAACACAATAACACAACCCAAAATCAACATAAAATAACCCCCCTCTGCCGGCATTCCGGATACACTGTCCGGGCCGGAATTTTTTCAGGAAACACAATTTACACATGTATTCCCTTAACAACAGGATATCGCAAATTTCCCATTATTAAACATTAGTATATCACCGCAAAAAAAACTTCACAATATTTACGGACAAGGAAATACTGTATACAGGATTTTTTCAAACCTCTAATGCAATACAAATCAGATTACAATTTTACCCTTGCCATCCGCAATCTCAATCTTTGTCCCGTATTCTTTGGACAGACCGGCAATATCCGCAAGGATCTGTTCTCCGTACGCGGCATCTGCAAGTTCGGGACGGCCCCGCAGGCTCCTGCCATTTTTAAAGCCCAGGCTCAGCGGCTGCAGATTTACTTCCCTGATCGCGCCTTCCGTAACCGTAAAGGAAGCCAGTGCAGATTCAAAGACAAAATGATCCACTGCAAGGCCGCGCGTGCCATTGCCGCTGCGGGCATCCAGTCCGTCAGCCACCGTATTGTCCGGGCCCAGGTCGTACTGGTCGTAAAACTCTGTCGGCTGGCGTTCCACAGAATCATTCTGGAAAATGAAATCGCCCAGGCTGTAGAATATCGGTTTATCTTTGTAAATCTCGATACCGCGCCAGATATGCGGACCGTGTCCTACATACGCCGTTGCGCCTGCATCAATACATAATTTCGCAAAATCCCGGCAGAAGTCAGCCGGACGGTTCTTCTCCATCCCTTTCCGTTCATGACTGTGGTGGCTTACAAAAACGAAATCAGCCTGCCGCTTTGCCTCTTCAATAGAACGCACGATCCGGTCTGCGTCTTTTCTATTCATCAGGGTAACCGTTCCCGGTTTTTCCCCTGGCTCAACCGCTTCAAAACGGATATTTCCAATCAGATAGCCGCCTGTCAGCGGTTTGGTGAAGCCTTCTTTTTCCAGCAGCATGCGGTTTGCATTTACTTCTGTCTGATCGACAATTTTGCGCAACGTTTCCAGTTCTTCCGGCAGCACCTTATGTAACGCCTGATAGCGCAATACGTTGGCTCCGGGCCGTCCCAGCACATCCCTGCGGGGATTAGAGGCCATACCCCATTCATTCATGGTGGAAGTCACACCGATAATAGCCGACCGCCCCTGCGGCAGGTCCAGATAACGGGGCTGCGCCGCTTCTTCCAGATTGATACCGCAGCCGGCATGGACAACGCCCGCCGCATCCAGATGCTTTTTGGTCGTCAGGATGCCGCCCAGATTCCAGTCAATGGTATGGTTGTTAGCCCAGGTGTACAGATTAAAGCCCAGATACTGCAGATCCTGCAGCACGGCCGGACGGGCACAGGCCCAGGTCCCGCCGCTGACCGGCGCCGGATACACTTCAAAATCATGCAGCAGAATTTCAAAGTTGGTGAAACGCACATCGAAACCGGAAAGATACTCTTTCAGCGCAGCCAGTTTTGCGTCCCGCGGCAGGCGCTGGGTAATAAAGGAATCCCCTGCCAGTACAACGGAAGCTGATTTGGTGATTTTTTGCATAACTATCCCCTCCTGTCAATATTTATTATAGACGTGTTCAGTACAAACTTTTTTCAGGCCTGTGACAGCTGCACTACGCATTCCACATGATGGGTGCGGCTGAACATATCGCACGGCTGCACTTTATTTATCGTAAAACCATGTTCATGCAGATACGCCAGATCCCTGGCCAGCGTCGCCGGATTACAGGATACATATACCACACGTGCCGGTTTTACTGTAACGATGGCCGCCAGCACACGCTCCTCGCAGCCGGCCCGGGGCGGATCCAGGATCACTACGTCCGGACGCAGGCCTTCCGCTGCCAGTTTAGGCATTTCTACCGCAGCATCACCTAATAAAAAATCAGCATTATCAATATGGTTTGCCACCGCATTCTTCTTCGCGTCCCGGATTGCCGAAGGAACTATCTCTATGCCTAATGCCTGCCGCGCCTTGCGGGCCATGAACAGCGTAATCGTTCCGGTTCCGCAATACAGGTCCACCACCGTTTCTTTGCCTTTCAGGTCTGCAAATTCCAATGCCGTATTATATAATTTTTCTGCCTGTTCACTGTTGACCTGAAAGAAGGACTGTGCGGAAATGTTAAACTTCAGGGGGCCGATTTTATCTTTAATCGTCGGGCTGCCTGCAATCAGTTTTGTTTTCTCCCCCAATATCACATTGGTACTGCGTTTATTCACATTCTGTACGACACTTTTCACCCCGGGAATGGCTGCTTTCAGCATTTTTGCCAGATCCTTAAGATGCGGCACGTTATCCTGCGCAGTTACCAGACAGACCATTACTTCCCCGGTATGCACCCCGACGCGCCCCATCACATGCCGGACAATGCCGGTACGGTTATCTTCATCATAGGCGGCAATCCGGAACTGGTTCATCCACTGCCGGACCACTGCGGCGATTTCATTATTTTTTTGTTTTTGGATACAGCAATCCGCTACATCAATCACGCGATGTGTATTTAGCGCAAAACAGCCTATCTGCAGCTTCCCTTTCTTGCCTGCTACCGGGAACTGCATTTTATTCCGGTAATACAACGGGGAAGCGGAACCGATTGTCGGCATTACTTTGACATCACGAAGATGTCCGATCCGTTCCAGCGCCGCTTCTACCTGTTTTCTTTTCTCTTTCAGCTCTGCGTCATAAGAAAGATGCTGCAGCTGACAGCCGCCGCACTCCTTATATACCGGACAGACAGGCACTACCCTGTCCGGTGAAGCTTTCACAATCTCCAGCAAACGGCCATTGACAAAATTTTTCTTCACAAAGTCAGCAGACGCTTTTACCGTTTCACCCGGCAACGCTCCGGGAACAAACACCGCAATATCCTTAAAACGGCCCACGCCCTCACCGCTGCTGCCAAGCCCGGTAATCACCAGTTCCATTTCCTGGTCCTTTTGAACAGGGACATCACGATTAACTGTTCTGACTGTTCGCGATCCCTGTACATTCTTTCTTTCTGTTTTTTTCGTTTATCCGATCCGGTCATAATAAGTTCCTGTTTTTAATTTAGAATTTAATTCGTATATTGTAATTAAACAGCAATATAACTGCATGTAAATAGAAAAAGTTGCGGACACTGTATCCGCAACTTAATCATACCGTACTTATTTTTATTTGTAAACAGGCATAGTTCTTCTAAAGAACCACATTATTGAAAATATTACAGTTTTGCGTTCAGTTTATCCGGTTTCCTGCCTTCTGTCTTTGCCAGTTCCACTTCCCGCTTTTTCGCTTCCAGTTCTTCAATCTGGCATTCCGGGCAGACTCCCTGGAATACGATATTGTGGTTTTCCATACGAAAACCGGTCATCTGCGCAATCTTGTCATCCAGATCCTGGAAATAATCCAGATCGTCTACATTCATGAATTTATGACATTTTACGCATTGCACATGATAATGCTTTGTCAGCATATGATCATAGCGGTCTGCCGAACTGGGAACGGAAACCCTATGCAGCAAGCCACTGTCCACCAGCGAATTCAGATTGCGATATACGGTACCCTTACTGATATCCGGATAATCCAGAACGATCCGATTATAGACCTCTTCCGCCGTAGGATGGTTGCTTAAAGAACGCACTGCCGATATAACCAGTTGCCGCTGAATTGTATTTCTCTTTTGCACATCCATGCCTCCAATCAATACTTATTCCTAAAAAGATTATCTATTTTGAATTAGCCAAAAGAAACTTTTTTGTCCTTTCAAAATTTCTCTTTCTTACATAAGTTTATCATATTTTTTTGCTTTGTAAAGGTCTATTATCATTTTGAAGAAAAAATATTTAAGATTTTTTCCTATTTTCAAGTTTATTCACTGTCCAAAAGACGCGTATCGGCAGATTTGAC
>JAFTZZ010000097.1 GCA_017460905.1 Acidaminococcaceae bacterium
AGAGTTTTGTTCTACTTATTGATCTGCGCTTTCATACATACAAGAGGTGGCTCCAATCTCGCGTTCAGCTGCACTGCCATCAATAAGCACTTCATACGAGCAACCCTCTATGATGCTGCCTTCTTCCCGTCCAGCGATTGCGCCGGGGGTAACAGCCCCATTGATTTCACCGGTGACTTTGCAGTTTGTAATTGCAAAAGCGGTTTCCTCACCGTAATAGTACAGGCCAGTTCCGATCAGGCCGCCTACATGAGTACCTCCAGTTACATTGATTTTCACATCAACCGTGCAGTTATCGACGATGCACGGATAGTTGTTGGTCGAAAACCCCTCCGTTTCAAGGCAAACATCAGGGTCGGAATGTGTACCTGCATAACCGCACAAACCGCCCACAGCATGGCCGCCGTTTGCCGATTCAATAGTAACGGTTGCAGAACAATTTGTAATGGAGTCCATCATTTCGAGGCAGCCGCCAATGCCACCAAGTCCTACCGGCTCATTGCCTGTTGCCTTAACAGTACCGCTGGCATTACAATTATCAATCGTTCCGCCAAAGCCGCCGCCGATCAACAAGCCACCGCACTCCGCAATATCATCCTGTACCAAACCGCCAGAGAAATCATTATCCCCGATTACGACAACAGTTACCTCTGTTGCCTTACAATTTGAAACGGCACTTTTGTTGCCACCAATCAGGCCACCCGTGCAGTTGTTTCCGGTAATCGTTGCGCCATCAATCGTCACATTGTCCACAGCGCCCATGTTGTAGCCAACGACTCCGCCGATGGCAAGGGAAGTCCCTTCTGAAACGGTAACAGTAGCATTTTTAACCGTTAAGTTTTCGATCATGCCACAGTTCACACCAAACAGGCCCGCCCCGCAATTAAACTCGTCTGATTCATAGGTCAGATTTGAAATTGTGTGATTGCCGCCGTCGAAAACACCTAAGAACATCGTGGAATAGGTTTCCATGTCGCCCATATTGCCAATAGGCACCCACTCAACTCCATTCAAATCAATGTCGGCTGTCAACTGTATGTATTCTCCGGCATAACCACCGCATGAGCCGTCGTTTACACTTGCTGCAAACGCAAGGAATTGTTCCGTGGTAGCAATCTGGTAAGGTTCATTTTCTCTGCCGGAACCACCAGCAAAAATTGTGTTTTCCTCCGACTGTACGGAAGTAGGCTTTTCCGTCTGAACAGGGTTTTGAGTTGGCTGCTCATTTGTTGTAGAACTGCTGAAAGCAGCCATTGACAACAACATACACACCGCTAATAAAATAGCAAAAAGTTTCTTCATTTTGTTCCTCCTGTGGGTTTGGTATTTGGTTAGGTGCCGCTAACCAAATACCGTTGTAATAAAAAATGGAGTAGCCGTGCTACCCCATTTCGGTACAACTAATCCATCTCGGTATTCAGTTTTTCGTAGTTTCGATAATCAGTCGGTGTCATGCCATAGCGTCTTTTGAATGTCTCCGAAAATTTTCCCGGATTTGTAAAACCCGCATCAAGGGCAATTTCTGTGATGCTTTTCACAGTTTTTTGCAATGCTACCGCAGCCTGCTCTATACGGTATTCTCGAAGGTATTTGTAGATTGGTACTCCGTAAATACTCCGAAACACTTTTTGCAGTTGTGAAATGGATATTTGATGTTCTGCTGCAAGCTGCTCTATGGAGGAATAGCAAGTTGGATCACTGATGATATGATCCCTCAAATGCTTTACAAGCTCAACCTGACTCTTTGGGAAATAGGATTCTGTTTTCTGTATAAGTGGTAGGCGTTCTAAAATTAGAAATAGCTCAGTAATTTTTAATCGGATATATTGTAAGTCATTGCTGCGGCCATTTTCGTATAACTCTCTAAAAACGTGTTCGCATTTTGGCCCTGATGGACGTACCCAGTACCACCCGGAAGGAAACAGATGTTGTTTAAGACTGTTAAAATCTAATGAAAATATACCAAGATTTTGTTCTGTCCATTTTGTTGCTCTATCACAATCTATTAGAATACCAACACCCTCATAATATCCTAACGGAAATTCGCAAATAGATGCCGCGCCGTGCTTGCCATCAAAAAGATTAGCGGACATATCGCCGGGGCCTAATATACCACAGTCCTTTGTAGTAAACGAACATTCAAAGCGACCGCTCACGCAGAAATTCAATTTCAGCATATTGCTCTGTTCTCTGTTTTCTTTACAGTGGTATGCTTGAAAGCTATTAAAGAAAAGTTCTAATCCGGGGAACACCTCGTAGCACAACATCGTACCAGTTCCGTCTATACATTCGATGGTATATTCCATACCATCGCCCGTTTCTTTCGCTTTCACACAATTATCGCGGTAAAAAATGGTTTTTTCAAAATTTGACATATAATATCCTGGTAATTTTATCTTAAAATGAAAGCGTTTGCAGTATTGTTTCCGCTACGCCGCTGATTTTTTCGTTGCCCATATGCTATGCCTCCAATGCTTTCTTAATTTCCTTGTCAAACCGGCTCAGATGAATCATCACCAGTTCTCCATGCTCCATCCCGTCAATCTGTCGGAATGTAACCCCGTCAAAATATGACCTGATATAAGCCATATCCGTTTTATATGCCTTCTTTTCATATTCTCCGTTATGCGTGTTAATCTGCGCAGCGTTCACTTCGTCATTATGACTACTCCTGTCACGCCTGGTTCCATCCCTCCAGAAAATCAAGAGCTTCCCGCATGCTGTCCTGGCGGGCCTTATTGCAAGCATCCTGATCCACATACTCCGCCTGAAGGATTTTCTTCATGGATTTCAAATACTCC
>JAFTZZ010000098.1 GCA_017460905.1 Acidaminococcaceae bacterium
CAGCAATTTTTTCAGATCCCGCAGGATAATTTTATGGGCTTCTTTCAACTGCAGCACTGTACCCGTATCCACAATATCCTGGGTAGTCGCCCCATAATGTACAAATTCCCCTGCGTCCCCCGCCAGTTCCTGCAATTTCTTGATCGTTGCAATCAGGCTGTGTTTGGAAGTCAGGCCCGCAACTGCCAGTTCCTGTAAATCAAACCGGCTGCTGTCCGCAGCTGCAGCAATCGTTGCAGCTGCCGCTTTCGGGATTACATCCAGCTCGCCCTCCGTTTCTGCCAGCGCCCGTTCCACATCAAGCTGCTTCTGCAGACGATTCTTTTCATCCCAGACCGCCCGCATCTCTTCCGTACCGAAGCTATTCTGCAACAACAGATTATCAATTACATGCGCTGCCATCTGAATCCCCCCGTAACGTTTCTATTTATTACCAAATTCAAAATTCATAACACCTTGCCAATCACACCGCCGCCAATCACGCAGTTATCTTCATCATAAAATACAGCCGACTGTCCCGGTGTGGCGGCCCGAACCGGTTTATCGAAAAGAATATGCAGCGTTCCGTTTTCACCAGCCTTAAGCATTGCTTCCTCGCCCTTATGGTGATAGCGGATCTTCACTTTTGCCGGAAGAACCTCTCCCTCCGGCAAACCCGGAATGCTCATAAAATTCAGGTCATCCCATACTATTTCCCGATGGTACAGCGACTGTTCGTCACCGATTACCACTTCATTTCTGGCTGCATCTATGGACTGCTCGTAAGCCGGATAGCCCAAGGCCAGGCCCAGCCCCTTTCTCTGTCCCACTGTATAATGTATGATTCCTTTATGCTTTCCTATTATATTGCCCCGGGTATCCACAAAACTGCCTGCCGGCGGAATTTCCATGTCAACTTCATTTTCAATAAAATCCGCATACCCTTTCTGCGCTACAAAGCAGATCTCCTGAGAATCCTTTTTATGCGCTACCGGCAGTCCCGCTTTTTCTGCAATCGTACGGACCTCCTGTTTGCTTAAACGCCCCAGCGGCATAATCGTACGGGCAAGCTGTGCCTGTGTCAGGCGGTACAGCATATAGGTCTGGTCTTTATCGGCAAAAGCGGACTGCTGAACCGTAAACCGGCCGTTCGGCAGGCGGATCAGGGAAGCGTAATGTCCGGTGGCGACATAGTCCGCACGCATCCGCGCCGCAGCCTGCAGCAGCAGCTCCCATTTTACGCTGCGGTTGCAGACTACGCAGGGATTCGGCGTCATACCGTTAACGTAAGCAGCGATAAACGGTTCCACTACATGCTCCTGAAAGCAGGAAATGCTGTTCTGGGCATAATACGGAATGTCCAGCACCTGCGCCACTTTCATGGCATCGCCAATCTCACAGCAGCGGCTTTCTTCACCGTTTGCACCCGACCAGGTGCGCAGCGTAATGCCTATAACGTCAAATCCGGCGGCTTTCAGCAGGTAAGCTGTTACCGCGCTGTCCACGCCGCCGGACATACCGACAATCACTTTTTTCATAAATTGTCTCTGAACTTCTCTCTGTCTTGTTTTCATCAGCACAGCCTGCAATATGGAGCTGCAGACTGTGCTTTTCATATATTTAGCCTATGCAAATCTTCAATCGGTAAACAGCGGGGTGGAATAGTAACGGTCGCCGCTGTCAGGCAGCAATGCTACGATAACCTTGCCTTTGTTTTCCGGGCGTTTTGCCAGTTCAATGGCTCCGTGCAGCGCAGCGCCGGAGGAAATACCTACCGAAATGCCCTCTTTTTTCGCCAGCAGTTTAGCTGCCGCAAACGCATCGGCATTTTCTGCTTTGAACACTTCGTCGTACAGTTTTGTATTCAGCACGTCCGGTACGAAGCCGGCGCCGATACCCTGAATTTTATGAGCGCCTGCGCGGCCTTCCGATAATACCGGGGAATCTGCCGGTTCCAGCGCCACAACTTTCACATTGGGATTCTGTTCTTTCAGGTATTCGCCCGCACCCGTTACTGTACCGCCGGTGCCCACGCCGGCAATAAAGATATCTACTTTGCCGTCCGTATCCTTCCAGATTTCCGGGCCGGTGGTCGCTTTATGGATCGCCGGGTTAGCGGGATTCACAAACTGTCCGGGAATATAGCTGTCCGGAATTTCCTTAGCCAGCTCATCGGCTTTGGCAATAGCACCCTTCATGCCTTTGGCGCCTTCCGTCAGCACGATTTCCGCACCGTAGTTCTTCAAAATGTTGCGGCGCTCAATGCTCATGGTTTCAGGCATGGTGAGGATGATGCGATAACCTTTGGCCGCAGCGATAGATGCCAGACCGATGCCGGTGTTGCCGGAAGTCGGTTCAATAATTACGGAACCGGGTTTCAGCAGCCCTTTTTCTTCCGCGTCTTCGATCATCGCCTTGGCGATTCTGTCCTTTACGCTGCCGGCCGGATTAAAATACTCCAGCTTGACCAGGATCGTCGCTTCCAGTCCCAGCTCTTTTTCAATATTGACAACTTCTACCAGCGGCGTGTTGCCGATCAGCCCTAATGTTCCCTTATAAATATTTGCCATGATAAATCCCCTTTCTGTCATTTTACGAAATTAAACTAATACACAGATTCGTTAGTTCGAATTTCTTAGTATAACTTATACCACTTTATTCATACTATGTCAATAGGGATTCAGTGAATTAAATCAGCCGGCGCCCATTCCTTGGTAATCCAGTAATAATCGCAAAGCTGAATATCGGCATTGGCTACGCCAACGGAAGAAACGATATTGGTGCGGGGATAGCCGTAAACAATCAGCGGGCAGTCTTCCAGCGCAATCCTTTCCATTTCCATAATCACTGCGCGGCGTTTCGCCGGGTCAAATTCCACAGCCAGCGTATCAGCCAGCCCATCGTATTTCGGATTGCTGTAACCGCCTCCGTTTAGCGGGTTGCTGCCACCGCTATTACTCTTCAGAAACATCTTCAGGAATACTTCCGTATCGCCCGGTACGGCCACCTTGGCAAGGCACAGATCGTACGCGCCTTCCCTGCCGGTTTTGCCGATTACGCTGTAATCAACCTTCTTCAGGTTAACCTTAATACCGACCTTTCTGGCGTCAGCCCTGGTCGCTTCGGCAAACAGCGGCAGTTCCGCCAGGCTGCTGCAGAAAACACAATCCAGTTCCAGGTTTTTTCCGTCTTTATCCACAAAGCCGTCACCATTGGTATCCTTCCAGCCTGCTTCTTTCAGCAGTTTGCGGGCGCGTTCCGGATTGTACTGATTCTTGTCCTGCTGCATCAGCTCATTATAGCCGTAGCCAGCAGAAGGCGGCAGCAGCGGGCCGCCGGGCCGGAAGGTTCCTTTTAACAGAACCTTGCAATAGCCCGAACGGTCCAGTGCGGATGCCAGCGCTTCGCGGACGCGCTTGTCAGCCAGCGGTCTGCCTTCCTTAACATTCAGGCGGGCCACTGCGTCGCAGACAGAATCAATTTCGCTAATGCGGTATTTGTCTGCGTCCCCGAACAACGCCATATCCCCGGCGGCTACGCTGACCGCAACATCAACTTCACCCTTCCGGAGCGCCAGGGCGCGGGCGTTGGGATCGTCGATGAAAGGCAGTTCCAGCGTCTTAAAGGGGACCTTTCCGTCCCAGTACCTTTCGTTCCGTTCCAGCACACATTTTTCTTGGGAAAAGGATTTAACAGTGTACGGGCCTGTACCAACGGGTCCCAGCTTCGCATAATCGCGGTCCTGCACAGAGGTATCTATAATCAGGAACAACGGATTGCCCAGCATATTCGGCAGCTTTGGCACAGGCCTTTTCGTTTGAATGATTACGTTCCGGCCGTCGCCTTTGATCGATTCGCATTCGAACATAGCCCGCGCGCGGGGCGCTTTGTCAAACGTCCACCGCAGGGATCTGGCAACCGCATCTCCGGTAACCTTATTGCCGTTGGAAAATACCGCCCTGTCGCTGATCCGGAAGGTCCAGGTCAGTTTATCATCGCCGAGCTTCCAGCTTTCAGCCAGCCAGGGCGTTACATTCATCTTCCTGTCAAACCTGACCAGAGTCTCGCCGATACCGTAACGGACAACAGTCCGGGCAAAATCGTCATCAGCCGGCTCCAGGGAAGCCGCAAAGTTGGCGACGCCGACCTTCAGCGTGTCCTTTACGGCAGCTGTTTTACTGCCGTCAGACTTTTTGTCCCCGCCGCAGCCGGCAGCAGCCAGTACCAGCAGACCGGCCAGTACCGCTGCCGCAGCTTGTTTCCTCATAACTTTCATATTGTTTGCTCCCAGCTTTATTCTATATGGGTTTATTATAGCATTTTCTAAAGCTGCTGCGCAAAGCAATTGACAGAATTACTTTCCTACTGCCGCAAACCCGTTTTCCAGATCCGCGATGATATCGTCGATGTGTTCCGTGCCGATGGAAAGGCGGATGGTGCTGGGAGTAATCCCCTGATCCAGCAGTTCTTCTTCTGTAAGCTGGGAATGGGTGGTCGACGCCGGATGGATGACCAGGCTCTTCACGTCAGCCACATTGGCCAGCAGGGAGAAGATCTTCAGATTGTCGATAAACTTCCACGCAGCGGCCTGCCCGCCCTTGATTTCAAAGGTGAAAATGGAAGCGCCGCCGTTGGGGAAATACTTCTCATACAGCGCATGGTCCGGATGTTCCGGCAAGGACGGATGACTGACTTTATCTACCAGGGGATGGCTGTTAAGGTATTCCACAACCTTCTTTGTATTTTCCGCATGACGCTCCAGGCGCAGGGACAGTGTCTCCACACCCTGCAACAGCAAAAAGGCGTTAAAGGGCGAGATGCAGGCGCCGGTATCCCGCAGCAGGATGGCGCGGATATAGGTCACGAATGCGGCAGGACCGGCCACTTCATAGAAGGAAGCGCCGTGATAGCTGGGATTCGGATCCGCAATGTTGGGGAACTTGCCGCTCTTCTTCCAATCAAAGGTACCGGCTTCCACAATAATGCCGCCCAGGGTTGTGCCGTGCCCGCCGATAAATTTCGTGGCAGAATGGATGATGATGTCTGCGCCATGTTCAGCCGGACGGATCAGGTACGGCGTGCCGAAGGTATTGTCGATGAGCAGCGGCAGGTCATGCTTATGGGCGATTTCCGCAATCGCGTCAATGTCGGGAATATCGCTGTTGGGGTTGCCCAGGGTTTCCAGATAAATGCCTCTGGTGTTTTCCTGAATGGCGTTTTCGACTTCAGCCAGATTATGGGCATCCACAAAGGTCGTCGTAATACCGTACTGGGGCAGCGTGTGGGCCAGCAGGTTGAAGCTGCCGCCATAAATCGTCTTCTGGGCTACGATGTGCCCGCCGTTAGCTGCCAGCGCCTGAACCGCATAGGAAACTGCCGCCGCGCCGGAAGCCACAGCCAGCGCCGCGCTGCCGCCTTCCAGCGCTGCCAGGCGTTTTTCCAGAACGTCCTGGGTGGAATTGGTAAGACGGCCGTAAATATTGCCTGCGTCTCTCAGCCCGAAACGGTCCGCTGCATGCTGGCTGTTATGGAACACATACGAAGTGGTCTGATAAATCGGTACGGCGCGGGAATCGGTCGCCGGGTCTGCCTGTTCCTGTCCAACGTGTAACTGTAATGTTTCAAATTTGTAATTAGCCATGATATTCTCTCCTTTTATTTTTGTTTTTTTATAATTTCTTCGTAAATAAACGAAGCGGGGTAACGTTTACAATTTGCTTTTCTTCATTCTGCGCAAACACATTCTGCTTTGTGCCGAAGCTTTACATCTATAATTCCTGTATCAGTTGACTGCCCTTTGCAGCTTCAACATCGCTGCGTACGGGGGGCGCGCTTTTCCAGCGTGATCAGCTCATACGGCGTTTCCTGATACACCATATTCAGCCAGTTGCTGTAAAACAGGTGCGCATAGCTGCACCATTTGAATACGGGCTGTTCCGTACTGTCATTATCAGGATAATAGTTCTCTGGCAGATCCGGATCCATGCCCTTTTTCTTATCCCGGATGTATTCCCCTTCCAGCGTATCCCTGTCGTATTCAAAATGCCCCAGCACGAAGATGCGCCGCATATCCTCCGTACAGCAGATGTTGATGCCCCGTTCGACGGAACGGGAAAGGACCTGTAAATCCGGTTCTGCGTCCACGGCTTTGTGATCGATATCCGTATGCCGGGACTGGGGGATAAAGTAACGGTCGTCGAAGCCGCGGAGCAGGGGATGATGCTTCACCGTCAGCCCGTAAGGATAAATGCCGAACAGCTTGCGGGGCAGGGTGTGCTTCTGCACGCCGTAGTGGTAATACAGGCCCGCCTGCGCTCCCCAGCAGTAGTACAGAACGGAAAATGCATGATCCTGGGCCCACTCGATATAATCCGTCAGTTCCTGCCAGTAATCCACATCTTCAAATTCATTACATTCCACCGGCGCGCCCGTAATGATAAAGCCGTCATAATACTTGTCTTTGATATCGGCGAATTCCAGATACGCCTTGTCCAGATAGGTATTATCCGTGTGCGTGGTTTCTCTTGATACCGTTCGCGCAAAATCCACCTCGATTTGCAGCGGGCTGTTGCCCAGCAGGCGGAGCAGCTGCAGTTCCGTCGGTTTCTTCAGGGGCATCAGGTTCAGGACCAAAATCTTCAGCGGACGGATATCCTGGGTTACAGCCCGTTTTTCCGTAATAGCGATGATGCCTTCCTTCTGCAGATTTTCTACTGCGGACAATTCATTTGTGATTTTTACCGGCATTTCAATTATTCCTCCCTGTGGTTTTGCATGACATACTTTTTTGGCTGTTTCAGGCTTACGCACATTTTTTGCGAGCCCGGAACAGGGCGGCAAATAAAAAATGCTCCCGCCCCAATGGG
>JAFTZZ010000007.1 GCA_017460905.1 Acidaminococcaceae bacterium
CGAAGCGCTCCCGCAGGGTGCGAGGAAGAAAAGAAAACACTGTTCCTGCAATTATGCTGTTGTTCAAAACATTGCCAGAGCAGCGCAGGCGACAATCAGGCACCGAAGCGTTAGCTGAGCGCTATGAAGGCGGCATCAGCCGGGCACGCAAACTTCAATTTACGGCAACAATCAGCGGTTGGGATCATTCGTTTCCTTCTCTGCCTCTTTTTCCGCCCGCTTCTTCGCCTTGGCCGGTTTCGTATTGAACTGCTGCATCACCTTGCTCAGGTCGCCGTCTTCCTTTAGCCACAGCTCCAGCGCGTCGGCCATTTTTTTCACGGCTTCTTCAATCGTCTGCTTATCATCACCGGCAAACCGCTGCAGTACATGACTGATCACCGCCTGCTGCTCATGGGCCGGATGCCCGATGCCCAGCCGGAAACGGGGAAACGCGTCCGTCCCCAGATTGCTGATGATGGACTTGATTCCGTTATGCCCGCCGCTGGAACCGTTCTTCCGGATCCGCATGGTTCCCAGGGGCAGGTCCATATCGTCATGGACCACCGCCACGTCCTCCGGTGCAATGTTATAAAAATGCGCCCAGGCTCCTACGGCATTGCCGCTTAAATTCATATAGGTCACCGGCTTCAGCAGGAACACCTTTTCCGGCGCCCGGTATTCCACGTACATGGCATTCCGGTCGGTCCGCCAGGCGTTCTCCAGATTCCAGCGCCGGGCCAGCTCATCAGCCACCATGAAACCGATATTGTGACGGGTCTGATCGTACTCCCGGCCGATATTCCCCAGTCCTGCAATGATTTTCATCTTTCAGATCCTCGTATTATTTCTGCATACTCATCCAATGATACCAAATGATACCCTTTTTTCCGGAGGCTGTCAATGAGAGGCGCAACCGCATCGACGGTAGGCTGGCGGGATGCCCGGTAAAAGGGACTGTCCCCGTCATGGAGCAGGATGATTGCCCCGGCTTCCGTTTTGTCCATGACCCGGTTGTAGATTTCCTGTTTATCGATCCCTGTCCAGTCCCGGGGAATCACCGACCAGTTCACTACGGTCAGGTTCTGCTCCGCTGCCGCCTGCATTACGGAAGGATCCCGGAAACCGTGAGGCGGACGCCAGTATCGCAGTTCTTTTCCGGTGATGGCTGCCAGTGTCTTTTTCCCCAGGGCCAGGTCATTTTGCCTTTCCTCCGCCGTCAGCTTCAGGAAATCCCGGTGCCGGAAGGCGTGCAGCCCCACCGTATGCCCTTCCGCTGCCATACGCTGTACCAGTTCCGGATACCGCTGCGCTTGGGAGGCCACTAAAAAGAACGTAGCATGTATCTGCTTTTCCTTCAGTGTATCCAACAGCCGCTCCGTATAGGGCGGATAAGGCCCGTCATCAAAGGTCAGGGCTACCGCATTTTCCCGCAGGCTTATTGCATTATCACCCTGCATTCTCCCGGCAGCAGGGCCTGTCACAGGCAGGTCGGCCAGCTTTGTCACCGTCGGACCGTACCCGCTGCCAAAAGGCAGCGTCGCCGCGGCCAGCACTCCCGAACCGGCCAGCAGGCAGAGGACCGAAGCAGGCAGCGCTGTCCTGCGGGACAGTTTTCCCAGCCGCCCCGCCCAGAGCAGCACCAGCGCCGCCAGGTAAAAAGCCCCCATTAAATATAGAACGCGCATATCAATACCCTTTTATTGCCAAAATAAATGGCTCCGTATACCGCTACACGGAGCCTGGGCAAAACAGATTATCAGAAAACACTGCTTAAACGAATTTTCTTAAACTTCTTCGAACAGCTGGCTCACAGACCAGTCGTTATAAATGCGCAGCATGGTCTCTGCCAGGATCGGCGCAATGGACAGCACTTTGATCTTCGGGTGTTTCTTCGCCGGCGCCAGCGGAATGGTATTGGTCACAACCAGTTCCGTAATCTCGGATGCCGCGATACGATTCAGGGCCGGATCGGTAAGGATCGGGTGCGTGCAGCACGCATACACTTCTTTCGCGCCAAATTTTTTAATGGCTTTGGCGCCCTCGGTCAGGGAACCCGCCGTATCTACCATATCGTCAACCATGATGGCTGTCTTGCCTTCCACGCTGCCGATCAGGTTCATCACTTCCGCCACGCCCGGTTCCGGACGGCGTTTGTCGATGATGGCCAGACCGCAGTTCAGGCGTTCCGCAAAGACGCGGGCACGGCTTACACCGCCTAAATCCGGAGAAACCACAATCATGTCCTTCAGGTTCTTCTGTTTGATATAATCGGCCAGTACCGGAGCCGCCGGCATATGGTCCAACGGGATATTGAAGAAGCCCTGGATCTGGGCCGCATGCAGGTCAATAGTGACGACACGGGTAATGCCCGCGCACTGCAGCAGGTCAGCCATCAGTTTGGCCGTAATGGGTTCGCGGCCACGGGCCTTGCGGTCCTGCCGGGCATAGCCGTAGAACGGGATCACGGCTGTAATGTGATTGGCGGAAGCGCGCTTGAACGCATCTGCCATAATCAGCAGTTCCATGACATTGTCATTGACAATAGGGCCGCATGTAGGCTGAACAATAAACACATCTTTTCCGCGCACGCTTTCGTTGATCATCGCCTGCACTTCACCGTTGTTAAAGCGGTTGATCACCGCATCGCCCAGCGTGGTTCCCAGATATGCCGCGATTTCACGTGCCAGGTCCGGATTTGCATTACCGGTAAAAATTCTGAATTTGTCTTCGTTTGCCAACATTTGGACATCCTCCCCGTATCCCTTGGATTCTTGAAACAGCTTGCCTAAAATTTCTTGTTAAGCAAAACACAAAAAAAATTCCCTATCCAGTATATAACAAAAACCGCTCATACTACAAGTATTTTTATCCGGCGGGACAAATTTTGGCCCGAAAATCCTCTTTCCCCTCCGGAAGGAATTTAGTCCTGACCGCACATACAGCACTCTGCCCCCGTGCTTTCCTTCACTTCGCAGTCATGGGCACAGAGGAACTGCAGCCGGCAGCCGTCGCTGACCTTCACATTATCCAGACGGACATTGGGACCAATCTCGCAGTCCGCCCCGATGACCGTTGCCCCCTGCAGCCAGGTAAACGGATAAAGCACCGTGTCCGGCGCCACCGTCACGCTCTTTTCAACAAAGGTGGAAGCCGGGTCCATCACGGTGACCCCTTCATCCATGAGCCGTTCCAGAATCCGGCGGCGCATGACGCTTTCCGCCTCAGCCAGCTGCCGGCGGCTGTTGACCCCCATGATCATCTCGCTGTCCGCCGTGATCACGCCGCCGACCTTTTTCCCCATGCCGCGCAGTTTGGCCAGCACGTCCGTCAGGTAATATTCGCCCTGGGAATTATTGTTTCCCAGCGTCCGCAGCACCTCAAACAGCAGCGGCGCTTCCACGCAGTAGTTACCCGTATTGATTTCCTTAATCAGCTTCTGTTCCGGCGAAGCGTCCTTTTCCTCCACGATACCGGCCACATCGCCCTTTTCGTCCCGCAGGATACGGCCGTAGCCGAAGGGTTCCTCCATCATGGCCGACATGACTGTCGCCGCCGCGCCGGACTTCACATGTTCTTCATAAAACTTCTGCAATTCCGCCGCTTCCAAAAGAGGCGTATCCCCGCAGAGAATCATGACCGTACCGGTAAAATCCTTCAAGGTGTCCGCCGCCTGCAGCACCGCATGCCCGGTACCCAGCTGTTCCGCCTGCAGGGCGATCCGCGCCCGGTCGCCCACCAGCGTGCGCACCAGTTCCGCGCCGTGCCCGATGATGACCACATTATCGCGGCAGCCGGCCGCTTCCGCCGCGTCCATCACATGCTCCAGCATGGGATGTCCGCCCACCTTATGCAATACCTTGGGTAATTTCGATTTCATGCGTGTTCCCTTGCCTGCGGCCAGGATCACTGCCGTTAAATTCGCCATCTGTTTCCTCTCCTCTTTACCGTTCGGTTATGTTATGGATGTGAATCCGGATTTGAATTCACCATGCGTTCCAACATTCCTCAAATATTATAGTACGAAGTGATTGCGATTACAAATACTTTTCTGCTTCCGGCCACTCCTCCGCTCTGTCCAGATCCGTACCGATACAGGCATAGCCGGTAATCACCGCTTTTCCCCGGTAGCCGAACAGCACCGATACCCGTTCCTCCACATCGGCCAGGGACAACCGCCCGCAAAGCATCTTCAGGATAAACGAAATCCCCAGCCACGCCGCCAGCCTTACCGGGTTCTTGCGCAGGGCGAAGACCTGTTTCATCTTCTCAATACAGTCCGGAAACAGGGCGGTGGATACCAGCGAAACATTGCCGCCCGTGAAATCCCCTTCCTTTAAATGAAAGAAGGTCCGTTGTAATGACGGAAATTCCCGCAGGCAGGCCTCTTTCTGCACAATGGTGTAGACTCCGTCCGCCTCCAGAACCTCCGCCCGGGCAATAAAATCATCCAGCGCAGCTCCCGTCAGGAACGGCAGGTCGTCACAGACGGTCACGACTTCCGTCAAAGCTTCGTGCCCCGGCTGCTCCCGCAGCTTCCGTATGGCCGCATAGGCGCACTCCGCCATGCTGCCGTCGCAGGCGCAGAGCAGAAGATCCGGTACTCCGGCTTTCCGGAATGCGTCCAGATGTACACTGTGGGTTACCAGTACCACAGAACCGATCCGGCCGCTGCCGCGGACACCTTCCATTATATAATCTAAAAGACGCCGGCCTTTCAACTGCGCCAGCGCCCTTGCCTGCGTTTCCTGGCCGGGCAGGGTCACCGTGCCCCTGCCACCGGCCAGAATAATCAGGTCATATTTTTTTGTAGCTACATTAACTTTCATTTTCACAAAACC
>JAFTZZ010000099.1 GCA_017460905.1 Acidaminococcaceae bacterium
CGGATCGTAGGCACGCTCACCTTCAGCGTCCTGGCCAGCTGTTCATCGGTCAAAAACGGATCCTTCTGAATCAGCTTCTGCAATTTTCCGTGGCGAATCAGCTTTTTAGAAGAATTCATTTTTGTCACCTCGCTTTTAATACCTGGTTATAACACCTGCTTGCACCCATTATACTCTCTTTGCCGTATTTATGCAATACTCTCTGGTGAATAATATTGCAAAAAGCACAAGATATTGTGATATCGCAGCCAGATATTACACAAATCGATAAAAGAAAAAGAAAAACTCATATTATTGTAATCGCAAATTTTAAACTTTCGGGTAAAACCCGTGTCGCAACCGGCAAAAGAAAACGGATTATCAGTGAGCAAAAGAAAAAACCCTGAAAGCGTCCGCCTTCAGGGCAAGTTCTCAAAGGTTAATTATTCTTCGGTTTTAATAACTTCTTTGCCATCATAGAAGCCACATTCCGGGCATACGCGGTGCGGCATCTTTAATTCGTGGCACTGCGGGCATTCAACCAGGTTCGGAGCGGTGAGCTTCCAGTTAGCGCGGCGGGAATCGCGGCGTGCTTTGGTCATTTTTCTCTTCGGTACTGCCATTTTACATACACCTCCTAAGCAATAATGGTAAATTTAATATTTGATGAATTGCTTTAATGCCGCAAGTCTTGGATCGATGGTGCCGGTATCGCAGCTGCAGGGCTGGACGTTACGATCCGTGCCGCAAACAGGGCAGATACCCAGACAATCCTCTTTGCACAAGACTCTCAGAGGTTCTGCTAACAGCAGGCTCTCACGCAGCGGCTCCGTTATATCAACGATATCCGCGTCGTAGACATAAGCATCATTTTCAACGCCCGGACTTCCTGCCGGATAATACTTTTCCGTCACTTCCCCATAGGATTCTGCCGTAAATTCCTTCAGGCAGCGGGAGCACACGCGATTCACCACCGCGCTCACCTTCGCCTTCAGCAGCAGCACATCCCCTACATTGGAAAGCTCGCCGTCGATGTGTACCAGCCCGGCGACCGGCAGGTCTGTTTCCAGAATGTCCAGTTCCGCAGGCTCCACATCATACTGCAGGATTTTCTTTCCCGTCAGGTGCTTTTTAATTTCAGCGACATTTACTTTAATCATATTTCACCAATCGTTACAATTATAGCCATACATAAAACCTTTGTCAAGACAAATCAGCGCAGGAATTAATCCGTACGTTTGCAAATTTTATGATAATTTGTGATAAAATAAAAGAAAAGCCTTTACCGTAATTATTAATTGTAAATTCAAATCGCAGCGTCTATCGGCTCTACGATTTTATAACAGGTAAGGAAATATTGCAAGAGGAGTTTTCATGAGTTTACAGGCAGCCGGAATCACGGCAGAATACAATCCTTTCCATAACGGCCACCTGTGGCAGCTGCAGGCTCTGCGCCAGAAGCTGGGCGACGTGCCGGTCATCGTCTGCATGAGCGGCTGTTTTGTCCAGCGGGGCGAAGCGGCGTTGTGCGATCCCTGGACCCGGGCTGCAATGGCCGTTCAGGCCGGCGCCGATCTGGTATTGCGCCTGCCTGCATGGTACAGCCTGCGCAGCGCCGACTATTTCGCAGCAGGCGCGGTCCGGACGCTGGCCGCCACCGGTCTTGTGCGCACGTTAGTCTGCGGCGTTGAACACACTGCTACAAACAGTGCGCCGTTGCTGCAGGAATGCGCCGCATCACAGGAAGCATCCTTCCCCGCAGCGCAGGCGCCAAATCCTGAAACGTCTTTGTTCGCTACCGCCGCCTGGTCACTGGCAAAAGAAACGGAACAACTGGTCAGGAGCCTGCTGCAACAGGGTCTTTCCTACGGCGCCGCCTGGGAAACGGCTGCTGCGGAACATAATACGGACGCCGGCTGGTTTACAGGCGCAAACAATATTCTGGCGTTAGCTTACCAGAAAGTGATTATCCAACACGATTTGCCGTTGCAGATGCTCACACTGACCCGGCAAAAGAGCGGCCAGAAAGTCGTCAGGCTGCAGCCACAATTCTCGTCCGCCACCGCCATCCGTCAGGCACTGCAGGGCGGCGTTTCCCCTGCAACATTAAAGGACGTCATGCCGGAAGAGGCACTGGACCTCCTGAAAAACAGTTTATTACAATCCGGGCATAGCGACGGCACGGGACATGTAACAGATGAAAATACAAACGATTCAACGGTATTCGCACGCCGCGAAACCGCCCTGACTGCCCTGCTGGCACATCATCTTGCCCGGAACAGCAGCCAGGCCCTCTACGAACACAGCAGCGCCAGCCGGGATTTATGCGACCGTTTCCATAACGCACGGCAGGCGCTAGCCAACGGCTACACCGCCTTCTGCCAGGCCGTCGCCAGCAAACGGGACTCCCTTCCTGCCGTACGGCGGCTTTCCCTGCAGCTTCTGCTGGGTCAGCCACGCACCTTCTGGACGGTCACGCCGGAACCGTCATATCTGCGCGTCCTTGCCTTTAACGACAGGGGACGCAGCCTCCTGAAAGAAATGAAACTGACCGCAACGCTGCCGTTCATCACCAAACCGGGCAGCGAAGAACAATACAAAAACACGTCCCTTTACCCGTTATTACAGACAGACGCAGCCGCGGCCGACCTGTTCCAGATTCTGAACGGAAACCCGGGCGCATACGGAACAGATTTTACCACCTCGCCAGTATATACAAAATAACCGGATAACAAAAACTCCTTACGTACATTGTACATAAGGAGTTTTTATATCAAAAATATTAACCGTACACCGGCATAAATACCCTTCAGTTTCTTATTCTTCCGCTTCAGGCACAGCTTCTTCTGCCTCGCCTTCCGCCGCGGAAGCCGGAAGCACCGCTTCTTCCTGCGGGATGACATGCTGTACGCGGGACGCTACGGCAGCCGCCAGATTCTTACGTTCTTCCGTTACGCTGGAACGGTTGTCTTCAATCGCACGCAATGCAGACTGCAGGCTGTTGCCCAGATAGCCCAGCATGTCATCCGCATACTGCAGGGAATCCGTCTTCACCTGGTCCGCATACTGATCCGCGCCCTGCTTCACTTCATCCTCATAACGCTGGGCAGAGGTTTTAATATCCTTCGCCAGCATCTCCGCCTGCCGCACAATTTCTTCCTGCCGAACCAGCCGTTCCGCTTCTTCCTTGGCAGCAGTAATGATATGTTCCGCTTCCGTATTAGCCTTCTCTACCGTAGCGGCAGCTTCTTCCTTGGCTGAACTCAGAATATTCTGGGCTTTAGTCAGAACATCTGACGCATTCTTTACTTCCTTGGGAATCGCTTCCTTTAAATCATCCAATATCGCAGACAAATCGCTTTCTTCCACGATGATCTTGTCCGTCAGAGGAATCCGGTTGGCTTCAGAAATCAAATTGTATAAATCGTCAAAAATCTGGTCCAGTGTTACATTCGTGCTAAGTCTTTCCAGCATATTCGCATCCTCTTTCCTTAATAATTAAACCGTTGGCAACCCGGGTCACCGCTCTTATTTTGCCTTACGTTTCTGATACTTATTGATCAGTTCTTCCACACCGGCCGGCACCAGCTGGCCGATGTCGCCGCCAAAGGCCAGCAGTTCCCTTACACCGGACGAGCTGATATAGGAATAGTTGGCATTGGTCATGATGAAAACCGTTTCCAGGGACTCGTTGATCTTTTTCAGAAGCAGCGCCCGCTGGAATTCATATTCAAAATCAGTAAAGGCGCGCAGCCCCCTGACAATAAATAACGCTTTTTCTTTCACACAGAAATCATTGAGCAGGCCGCTGCAGCTCGTCACCCGCACATTCGGCAGATGGGCGGTAGCCGCTTTCAGCATCTCAACCCTTTCTTTGGGAGTAAACAGGGAATTACCTTTCGTCGGATTATAAAATACACAGACGACGATTTCGTCAAACATCCGACTGGCACGTTCGATAATGTCGATATGCCCCTTGGTCACTGGATCAAAACTGCCTGAGCACACAGCCTTACGCATCTTTGCTCCCCCCTAAAGGTGAATTTGTTAACAGGTTCAATATAAAAACCGCTGATCCGTTTGCCAGTCAGAGGCTTTTTGCATACATGTTCCGGCACGGCCTCATGAATTCCTTTTATTTTATCATAATATACAGGCTTTATGCAAGAAAATGAAAGCCTATTCTTCCCGCTGCCTGCGGATAAAGGTCAGGACCGTCTCCCCGTATTGCTGGGTCCGGAATATTTCATACCCTGCCGGGACCGCCTCCGCAGCCGCATCATGCATGGAATGCTCGGCAATCAGCCAGCCGTCAGCTGCCAGCAGCGGACACTTTGCCAGCTTTGCCAGCACCTTCTGCACCCAGCCTTTATTATACGGCGGGTCCACAAAGATCAGGTCGAACCGCTGGCCCTGCTTATACAGCAGATCTACAGCCGCCTCCGCGTCATGCTTCAGCACCTTGCAGTCCGCCTCCGCACGGCACTTCTGAATGTTGCTGTCCGTCAGCTTCAGGGAAGCCCGGCTGTTGTCCACAAACTGGACAAAGCGCGCTCCCCGGCTCCAGGATTCCAGTCCCAGATTACCGCTGCCTGCGAACAGATCCAGCACAGCCGCGCCCGCCACCTTACCGCCGATGATGTTGAACAGCGATTCCTTGACCCGGTCGGCAGTAGGCCGCACATCATAATTTTTCGGCACGTTCAGGTGCAACCCCCGCGCCTTTCCGGTAATAATTCGCATAGCGTTACTAATAATAACTCAAGACATTAATTTTCTTATTTATCATACAACAAAACTGTAATTTTGTCACTTTCCTATTTGCTAAAATATGTTACGAAACTGTGAAATACGCAAAATTTTTCTGCAATTTGGCGCATCATATACCAACAGCGATAAATCCGCGCCTTCCACTCACCAGCTGCGCGACGAACCGCCGCCCCCGCCGGAGCCTCCGCCAAAGCCTCCGCCACTGTAGCCGCCACCGGAACCGCCGCCATAACCGCCTCCGCCCCCGCTGAAGAAGAATGCGAGGATCCGGAAAAACAGCCTGGTGAAGAAACCGTTCAGCAAAATCACATCCAGCAGCACAAGTATTATGATAAAGGGAACCCAGCCGAAGCTGTCGATCAGCGCCTCCGCCTTCAGGAAAACAAAGCCAAGGACACCGGCGGCCTTCGCAGCCATGCCTGCCGACATGGAAGATGATTCGCCATTCCCCGCGCTGCCGCTCTCCGGCGCAGCGGAAGAAGCAGTCTTCTGATTTGCGCTGCCCGCCCTAGACGGGTCTGTCACGTCTTTCCGCTCCGCATCACCCGCAGTGCCCTGCCGATCTGCCTTTTCTGCCGCATTCTGCGGCGTGCCGTTCTGCGTTTCACTACCCGGAACCGCCGTGCCGTTCTGCTCCGCCAGCGCCTTATCGAACAGTTCCTTTGTAGACTGCCCGTCATTGCCGACCTTTATGTTCCCCGGCGAATGATCGGCGTACCCGCTCACCGCCAGCTGCACATTGTATTCCTTAGCAATGGCCTGCGCCAGCGCCTCATACCCGCGGACAATGCCCTCTTCATAATTGCCCTTGCGGAAATACGGAAGCATATACTGATCCTGGATCTGTCCGGTCAGGCTGTCCGTCAGGGCGCCCTCCAGTCCATACCCAACCTCCACGCGGGACTTGCGGTCCCCTGTGGAAATCAGCATCAGCACACCGTTATTCTTTTCCTTGCTGCCGATCCCCCACTGCCGCAGTATCTGTAAGGAATAATCCTCCAGCGGGGCCCCGTGCAGGCTGTTCACCGTCACTACTGCCAGCTGGGCCGTCGTCTTCTGGTCCAGCTGCCGTCCCAGGCTTTGCAGATAGCGGTACACCGGCTCGGAAAGCACCTCCGCGTTATCCTGCACATAAATACCGGCAGACGCAGACGGTTTCTGCGGAATCCGCAGCGTTTTCTGCGCCGGTTCATCATCGTCCAAAAAAGCGCCGAAACCGACGACAATCAGACAAACAACGAACAGGTTTCTTAACAAAGCAAACATAATCAGAACTGTACTTTCGGAACCGCCTTAGCAGTTTCCTCTACTTTGAAATAATCCCGTGCCGTAAAGCCTAACGCCCCCGCAAACAGTGAATAGGGCAGCGATTTGATCTTCGTATTGTAGCTCTGCACCGCGTCGTTGTAATCCTTCCGGGCCACCGCGATGCGGTTTTCCGTCCCGGACAGCTCATCCTGCAGCTGCCGGAAATTCTGGTCCGCTTTTAACTGCGGATAATTTTCCGCCACCGCCAGCAGGCGCGACAGCGCCCCGTTCAGCTCGTTATTCGCCGCCAGCTTGTCGCCCACCGACCGGGCGCCCGCCATCTTTGCCCGGGCATCGGACACCGACTGGAACACTTCCTTTTCGTGGGACGCGTACCCCTTCACCGTATTCACCAGATTCGGGATCAGATCGCTGCGGCGCTGCAGCTGGTTATCCACCTGGGACCACTTGCTGTCCACATTTTCGTTGGCGGAGACCATTCCGTTATAAAAGCCAAAAATGGAACCCACCGCCAGCACGATTACCATTAAAACACTTACCAATGCGCTCATAAGATACCTCCTGTTACTGCTGTCTGTATACCTCTATGCTTCCATATTAAAATAATCCGTGCGCCCTGTCAAATGAAGTTTATGAAAACGAAAGCGTCCCCGGCACACTGGCGCCGGGGACTGATTACGTCTGCTTATTTCAATTCTGTTGTCATAACCGCAAAGCGTACAGTTTTTTCATCCGTAAACGCTGCCATTGCTTCCCCGTCCTGCAAAGCAATCAGCTCCCTGCAGCGGGCAAGGCCTTTTTCTTTATCGCCGTTCAGTGCTTCAACATACTTCTCTGCCTCTTCCTGACTTTTAAACGCGCAATCGGGGACAACCTGCGAAACGTTATAAGTGCAAAGAACTACATAGATTTTCATAGGAGAATCCGCCTTTCTGTTATGGGTATATGGATATTGTACCACAAAAAGCAGCGTAACAGATAACCGTTACGGGAATATTTCAGTAATTATTTTCTATTATGCGGACAGCCATCGATGTTATCCGGCCCTCAGACGATTTCAACCAGGTACATAATTGCGCAATACCCTATGACAAAGAGTACTTCCCCCACCGATTTCACTTTAAACAGGCGGGGCAAAACCGTTGTCCGCTTTGTTGGGCGCCACAACGGCACCGGCCCGCAGACCGCATCTTCAAGTATATGCAGCAACGCCCCGGCAAAGAACCAGAAAAGAAACCTGCGCATCATTTCTATCATTCCCATCTGCCAAACTTTTACCCCCGTCACAGAAAGCATATCCGGTGTCCAGAAAAACGCCAGCGCGGCAACGTACAGCACGAACCAGTGTGAATAAGAACGGTGGTTGGACTTCCAAAAGGCGTCTTCTATCTGGTCCGGAAATGCGCTGCCCAGCGTTGCGCAGCCGGCAATGAAAACATTATGTGTCGCGACAAACAGTGTGGCAAATGTAACAATGCTATGCGATACCCAGGTCAATGTTTAAAACTCCTTTTCTTGTTCTTGAAACAAACGTTCGTTATTATTGTAACACAGCCACAGAAAAAAGAAAAGCGAACAAAATGAAAAATACGGCCTGCATTTCTGCAAGCCGTATGTGTGCGTTCTCGGTTACGGAAGCAATCGCTCATTTTTAATGGTCAATACCAATGCTATTTACTGCCTCAATGCAGCGAGCTATTTCAATTCAGCAAATTCCGGATTTCATTAACATCCTTATTTAAGCGGGAAGCAATTTCCTCTACGCTCATACCGCTGGCAATCAAAGACTTTATGAACTCCATTTCCGCTTCGGCTTTGCCTTCCGCTTTCCCCTTCACATAGCCAGCAGCCTCGCCTTCTTTGCGCCCCTGTGTAATCCCTTCCCTGCGTACGAAATCTTCCCGCGCCTGTTTATCGCGCAGATACTTCTGGTGCTGTTCATAGGCAGTAATGCAAAGAGGATCTTTCACAAATTCCTTTTCCGCTTCCATCGCAGTGTTGATATTTGCGTCTTCCATAGCCAACTGCCTCCTCTCTTCCATACTCGTCTTTGGCGATAAATAGCGCAGCCACCGCTCCAACCGCTGCATCTTCCGGCTGCCGTCGTGTTTCCACTTGGGCAGTTCCACAAAATGAATTTCCAAATCATTATGTGTTTTACCATCCTATGAATTTACATTACTCTCAAACTGTTTCTTCCGGCTATCTTC
>JAFTZZ010000008.1 GCA_017460905.1 Acidaminococcaceae bacterium
AAATTTTATTTTCTATATAATGGCTGCGTATCCCGAATACAGGATTGTTTGCCTGGATAAGCTGACATATGCGGGCAATCCGGCGACGCTGGCCCCTGTGATGGCGTGCCCAAATTTCCGGTTTGTAAAGGCGGATATCTGTGACCGGGATGCTGTGTATAAATTGTTCGGGGAAGAGCATCCGGATATAGTGGTAAACTTTGCCGCTGAATCGCATGTAGACCGGTCAATCGCGTCGCCACAGATTTTTTTGGAAACAAATATTGTCGGTGCCTGTGTGTTGATGGATGCCTGCCGTCACTATGGAATGATCCGTTATCATCAGGTTTCCACTGATGAGGTGTACGGAGACTTGTCGCAGGAACAGCCGAAACTGTGTTTTACGGAAAGTTCGCCGTTGCGTGCGTCCAGTCCGTATTCAGCTTCCAAGGCCGGCACAGACCTGTTGGTGTTGGCTTATCACCGGACCTACGGGCTGCCTGTGACCATTTCCCGTTCCAGCAACAATTACGGTCCCTATCAGTTCCCGGAGAAACTGATTCCGCTGATGATCAGGAACTGCATACAAAACCGGTCGCTGCCGTTGTATGGCAATGGCTTACAGGTCCGGGACTGGCTGTATGTGGATGATCACTGCAGGGCTATTGACCGGATTATTCATAAAGGCCGCGCTGGTGAAATTTATAATGTTGGCGGACATAACGAAAAGCGCAATATTGATGTGGTGAAGCTGATTTGCAAGGCGCTGGGAAAACCGGAATCGCTCATTACGTTTGTTGCAGATCGCAAGGGCCATGACAGGCGATATGCCATTGACTCAGCTAAAATCCGTGATGAACTGGGCTGGGAGCCGGAAACGAACTTTGATGACGGCTTGGAAAAGACCATTCAATGGTACCTGAAGCATAAGGAATGGTGGGACCGGTTATGAACATTAAAATTCTGATTGCCATCCATAAACCGTACTGGGTTCCCGATGACCCGGTGTACCTTCCCCTGCATGTAGGACGGGAAGGAAAGCCGGATATCGGGTTTACCGGTGATAATACCGGAGACAATATCAGCGGTAAAAACGCATCCTTCTGCGAGCTGACCGGCCTGTACTGGGCATGGAAGAACCTGCAGGCGGACTATGTGGGGCTGGTACACTACCGCCGTTACTTTACCCGGCGGGAAGTAGGCAATGTAGCTGCCCGGAAAGAACAGATTTTATCTTCGCGGGACTGGGAGCGGCTGTTGCAAAAAACGCCGGTCGTGGTTGCGGATAAACGAAATTATTACATTGAAACCAACCGTTCCCACTACAATCATGCGCATCCCCGGGCAGGGCTGGACGTTACAGAAGAGATCATCCGGGAGTTGTGTCCGGAATACCTGGAGGCGTTCCAGCTGGTCATGGACCGCACCTGGGCGCACATGTTCAATATGCTCGTCATGCGGCGGGATCTGTTTGACGCCTACTGTCAGTGGCTGTTTTCCGTTTTGGCTGAACTGGAAAAGAGGCTGGATACGTCCTCCTTTGATGCGTACAATACCCGCGTGTTTGGTTTTGTAGGGGAACGGCTGCTGGATGTCTGGCTGGAAAAAAACAGAATCCCCTATGCCGAGCAGAATGTTTCCTTTATGGAAAAGCAGAACTGGCTGAAAAAGGGCGGTCTGTTCCTGAAACGCAAGTTCTGGGGAAGGTAAGGTTTTATGAGTTCATTATGCGTTATTATCTTGACCAAAAATGAAGAAGCTAACATAGAGGCAACAGTACGGAATGCCCTGCAGTGCGCAGATGAAGTGCTGGTAGTGGATTCCGGCAGTACGGATGCCACGGTAGAACTGGCGAAAAAGAATGGCGCCCGGGTGGCTTTCAGAGCCTGGGACAATGATTTTGCGGCCCAACGCAATTTTGCCCTGTCGCAGACGGATGCGGATTGGGTGTTATATCTGGATGCAGATGAGCATCTGAATGCGGAACTGGTAAAGGCGGTCAAAAAGGTTGTGTCTTCTGCGCCGGCTGCTTCCGGCGGGAAGCCATTTCCTGCTGGCTTGAAGCAGTACAGCCTGCAACGCAAATCCGTAGCGTTCGGGCAAAAGTTCAGCTACGGTGTACTGTACCCGGACCGGGTGGCACGGCTGTTTCCGCGAACTGCTGTGACCTGGGTGGGCAAGGTGCATGAACGCCCGGAATGCAGCCTGCCCTTAGAGAAGCTTCCCGGCCATATCGAGCATTTTACGTATAAGAACTGGCGGGAATGGGAAGAAAAGCTTTGCCGTTACACAACAATCTGGGCAGAGGATGCTTATAAAAAAGGAAAACGCACCACGTTACCGGGCGCGTTATTGCACAGTACAGGCGGGCTTTTCAAGATGCTGATTGTCCGCCGAGGTTTTTTGGACGGCTGGATGGGCGTCTGCCTGAGCGTAACCCATTTTTTTTATACGTTGTTGAAGTATCTGAAACTGTATGAGATGCAGGAAAAACGATAGGGTCTTTATTATTAAAAGCGGGTTGATAAAAATAAGCTGCTGAGCAATAATCTGTTCAGCAGCTTTTGTATCTTTTTATATTGACAGTTTAATTTCTTTTGCATGGGTCTGTCGTTTTTCTTCAGGAGGCAACTGCATGTAGTCGGGGCCGAAACGATCCCGAAGATATTTCTCCGGGTTGGCGGGTATATAGAAGCTTTCGCCTTCAAAAACACCTTCAGCATATTTTACCGGGAAGATGTCTTTGGTATGGGTCATATTATAATATTCCCATTCCAGTCCATGTGTCATATATTCAGCATTTTCATCAGAAAAATATTCTTTGTGTTTTGTAAAATATTTACATACTGCCAAAGATAATTCAATGGGAATAAATAACAGGTAGTGCGTGTATAATGTAACTAACAACCGTTTTAGGGATCCTTTTTTGTACTTTAACCTGCGCCCGCGAATACGGTTTGTCCAACGCATCCAACGCAGAAACCGTCCGCTTTTATAGTAATCAAACGGGAAGATATCAATAAATATACCATGGTTATAATCTTCGTTTCCGCTTTCATGAAATTCAAGAAGAGCTGTGTTTTTTTTACGAATTTTAGCAATAGGAAGCGGAAAAGCCGGTTCCGTTTCTGTGGTTTGCAGTATTAAATCTTTAGGAAGTAGAGCGGGCGCTATTTTTAAAAACTTTTCATACTCTTTGCGAGGCATGGCAATATCCATATCATCATCCCAGGGAATAAACCCTTTGTGCCGAATTGCGCCTAATAATGTTCCTGCTATTAAAAAATATGTCAGATGGTTTTGCTCACATATTTTGTGTGTAATCAATAACATTTCTAACATAATTTTCTGTGCTTCTGCAATAGTTTTATCACTATTATACATAATGTATAAACTCCTGTTTCGCAAAAAAATAGAAATCAGTTAGGATTTTCTGTGAAAAATCAATAGTTCATTGTCCGTTAAAAAGAGTATAGTATAATATCTTGTTTAATGCAACGGTAAGATTTGTAAAAAGCTGATTTCCGTGTTAATACAATATCAAAAACTGATGAAACTGCAAATAACAAAGCTATTTAAAAATAGATTTTGCCAAAGGATAAAAATCGTGTAGAATAATAGTAACGGGATATTAAGTTATGGATTGCTTTAGAATCGTTATTGAATACAATAAATTAAAGGGAACGATACGATTATGAGAATTGCGCTGTTATGTTTCGGTGTTGGAACTATTGCCAATGTTGCCGGTACGGAAAAAGTATTTGTGGAAATGGCTAATGCGTTTACTGACAGGGGGCATAAAGTATGGGCAGTATGGAATGATAAACCGGGTGTAGTTCCTTTTTATGCTTTTGGGCAGGAGGTGCATCAGGTTAACCTTGGACTTGGAAAAATTAATGTTCCGGTGACCTGTAAAATTCAGCGGGAGTTAAACAAAGCATTACATCGTTCGGTTAACAATAAAGTTGACGAATACAAAGCGAAGAAACTTGTTGCAGCGTTACAAAGCAAGATTAACACGAAGGAGCTGGACTGTATCGTATGTTATGAATTTAATAGCGTTATGGTGGCAAATAAGATATCCCAAGGCAATATTCCAGTTGCGGTAATGGTGCATAATTCAGTTGAGGATCAGATTGGCAAGCTGACTGCACTACAAAGGCAGGAAGCAAGTAAGGCTGATGTTTATCAGGTTTTGATGCCCAGTTACGTCGCACAGGCGAAATCATTATTAATGACCAGGATTGTTTATATTCCGAATGTAGTACCGCAGATTGCAGATAGGGATGTTGCGGGCTTAGGGGTAGAAAAAAAACAAAACAGCATCGTTCACATAGGCAGAATAGAGGGTGTTCAAAAACGTCAGTTGATTCTGGTCAGGGCATTTGCAGCTTTAGCTAAACAGTATCCTGACTGGCGATTAGATTTATATGGACCTGTTGGGGATGAAAATTATAAAAATGAAATTTTACAGTTTGCAGATGAACAGGGTTTATCAGACCGGATACAATACAAAGGAATTACAGATACACCGTTGAATGCGCTGAGAAAAGCAGATATTTTTGCTTTCCCCTCTGCATATGAAGGGTTTTCTCTTGCCTTGACGGAAGCGATGGGAGCCGGCCTTCCCGCCATTGGTTTTTCTGGCGCTGCTTCTGTAGGAGAATTGATAAACCATAACAAAACAGGACTATTAGCGAAAGATGAAACAGACTTTACAAATCAGCTGGAACGGCTGATGAGAGACAGGGATCTACGTACACGATTAGGCGCTAATGCGCATGAGGCAATGAAGCAATATGCGTCAAACGTTGTATGGCAACAGTGGGAAGATTTACTGAAAGAATTGTGTGAATCGAAAAAACATGAATTGCGTAAATCGTAAAATGTAGCAGGTGATTCGTATGCGCATCGCTATTTTGGAAACCATCGTCATGCCGGCAGGGCATGAGGTGGAGTTTGACCGTATTTTAGTGGATGAATTAAAAAGACAGGGCCATGAGCCTGTCTTTTTCGTGCCGGAAAAATTCCCGTTTAAAATTGATTATAAAGCGGATGTTGAATATTTGCAGGGCGGTGAAGTCGTTACCTATGCCGGTGCAGGGAAGCTGAAAAAACTGTATCTGGGCATCCTGCGGGAAAAACGCCGCCGCGCCTGGTTTGACAGCGCCTGTGAGAAGGCGAAGGCGGGCCGCTGTGATGCGATCATCGTGCCTACCGCGACTTACAGATACCTGAAGGCGTTGCGCGGCAGCGGGCTGAAGGACAGCCCGGTACCGGTGTATTTTATTTTCCACGGTATCAATCCGGGGGAACAGCCGAAGTTTGAAAAACAGGCCCGGCTGACGGAGATATGCCCGCAGGCGCATTTAAAGGTAATTACCCTGCGGGATGATTTTAAGAACAGCGGGCTGAAAAATGTGGACCTGATCCCGCCGCCGGTTTTTAAGCCCCAGGATCTGCCGGTCAATAAGGAATTGGCGTTTAAACCGCCGATCCGGCTAGGTTTTTTCGGGCAGTTCCGCAAAGAAAAGAATCTGGGATTCTTTCTGGATGCGTTTGTTAAAGCCAGGTTTTCTGTGCCGGTTAAGCTGATTGTACAGGGAGCCACTGCCAAACCCGAAGATGGGACGCTGTTTGAGCAGTTTGCCCGGGATTACGCAAAATACGATTCGATTGAATTCTGGCATAAAAACCTGATTGGGGAAGAGTGGCAGAAAGCGTTGCTCAGTGTGGATGCCATCATGATGCCCTATGCGGCGGAACGCTACCGCTACCACTGGGGCGCTATGCTTTTTACTGCTATAGGCTTTTACAAGCCCTTCCTCAGTTCTCCGGAACTGAATCCGGAAGTCTTGCAAAAATATAAAATCGGCATGGCTGTGGATTTGAGCAGTTCGGCTGCCTTTGCGAAACAGCTGGAACAGTTTGTGGCAGACCTTACTGCCCATGCGGAGCAGTACCGGCGGGATATGGATGCTGCTAACGAAGAATACAGCCACGAGCGGCTGCTTAAGAATATACTAAAACCGTGATTTATAAGTCCCGGCTTCTCAAAACCGTTTTGCAGCTTTCATCAAACGCCTTGTCAATTGCGTCCATCTTCTCGAACCGCCGACGGTGCTGCGCCCGCTTTGAGGGTTTTAATTCGCTCATGTCTTTGCGGTGTTCGGCTACCGGGATAACAAAGAAGCGGGAGTCTCCGGCACACGGCTGTCCTTCGCATTCCTGCCAGAATTCGGCAAAATCGGTTTTCAGCTTCCGGTCGCTGCGGACATGGTTCATGGCGTAATAGCCTTCGTTGGTTACTGCATAGATTTTTTGCAGCCCCAAGCAACGGGCCAGGTTACGGATACCGTAAAAAATCAGGTTCTTGGGACGGTAACCGAAGAATGCTTTGGTCAGGCGTTTTATAATATCGCTTCCATTGGTCGTGCCCTGCATGGCGCCGATCCAGATGGCGTTCCCTGTTTTTTCCATATCCGGGCCAAACCAGAACATGATTTGATACAAAGGCTCCTTGTCCCATTGTAAGATCAGGGACAGGCAGCCTTCTTTTCGTTGCCCTGCGTTAAACCACAGGTTCAGGCACAGCGGCTTGTCTTCAAATACATCTTCCCATAAAGTGACCGATTTTCCGGCGTTTATTTCTTCGTTCACTTCTGCGTACAGCCTGGAAACCGTTTCCTGCGAAAAGTGTTTTTCCATGAACAGCACATGGTTCTTGATCAGTGCTGCCCGGTCAGCATAATCTGAATCCTTGTAGAAAAAAGCGCGGGTGACCTGTTCTACAAAGGCAGGCGTTCCTTTCAGCATGTTTTTTCGCAGTTCCGTTTCCGCAAAAAAAGCCAGCAGATCTTCTATGATGTCTTTATGCATGCGGCAGCGCGCCCGGAACACCAGGTAACGTTTCATTTCTTTCAGGCGGCTGGTAATATACAGGCGGTGGCCTGCTTCGCGTAAAATATTCTCGTCCATGGGGTTCTCCTGAAATGATAGTGCATGGAATTTTATAATAGCTATTGTATTATATTATATTATATCATATACTAATATCAGAAGGAAAGACGGATGTTACGATAATATTATCAACTCTAGTCAGAAAGACTTTCAAATTTTTTCGTTTTTTGATAATAGCACAATAATAAATTGTAGTTGCCATGACAGTTTGTCCAAGAAGAACCAGCGGACAGATATTAGGAGCTATAACAATAAATATTATTTATAATTATCACAAAAAGAGGGTTAAGAAAAGTGAAATCTATTTTGCAGGTTTTGATTATATATGTTTTTCTAACTGTGATAACGTCTGTCGCAATGCACGATTTCAGTCTCAGGCACACATTGTTTCTTTTGGCAGATGCAATCCTGGTAACTGTTGGGTCAAAACTGGTTACGGATAAACGGTGGTACTATAAAAGCTTGACTGCTGTTTTACTTTTAGCCTGTTCGGTTTTTGTGATTCGATACGTTACGCCTTCTGCTATAAAGGTGTGGGATGTAGATATTTATTTCAGTTTTTGTCTGGCTGTGGGCAATATTTTTTTATTGCTCACAGCTTTGGTGCCGCGCCCAAGTTTCCGTAATTTTTTTGCTTTTTTGTGTGGACTTTTTGTATTTCTTCCGGTGTTGGCATGTTGGGGATATTATGCTTCTGAAACATTATAATGGAACCATAAAACTGGACCAAGGATTTTAAAAAGATAGTGAACATGGTATCATACAAGAAAAAGGAGACGATACCATGGCAAAGAAAACCTACTCTGCTGCCTTCAAGGCAAAAGTTGTGCTGGAAGTCCTGCAAGAAGAGCAGGAACTGAGCGCCATCGCTACCAAGTACAATCTGAACCCCAACATGCTACGCAACTGGAAAAAAGAGTTCCTGGAAAAAGCGGCCAGCGTATTTGAGACTTCTACCAAAGCAGAAAAGGATGCCCGCAGAAAGGAGGCCGCACTGAAGAAACGGAACGATCAGATGCTGAAAACCATTGGCCAGCTGACCATTGAACGGGATTATCTTCAGTGGTGCTTTCGGGAAGTCGGACTGCCTATCCCGGAACTTGATCCAAAAAAGGAATGACCTTTCCGTCCGGCGGCAGTGCGAACTGCTAGGCGTCAACCGCTCCGGCCTTTACTACAAGGCAAAGGAACAGAATGACGCATCCCGGTTGCTGCGGGAAGAAATCATGGCAAGGATTGACTACTGGCACACGAAGATGCCGGCCATCGGGAGCCGGAAGATCATGATCCTGCTCCAGCGGGAAGGGTATGGCGTGGGACGCAAATATGTCCAGAACTGCATGCGGCAGATGGGAATCACTGCCGTCTATCCCAAA
>JAFTZZ010000100.1 GCA_017460905.1 Acidaminococcaceae bacterium
ATCCTGAAGCCTTTCATGTAGTGAAAGAAGAGTTTACACTGGGAAGCGATATGCTGACAGAAATGGCTGCGTCATTCCAAAAGGAAATGGCGCTGGGATTGTCGGGCACAGGGGAATCCTCTCTCCGTATGCTTAAATCCTACATCGGGCTGCCCACAGGAAAAGAAACCGGGGAATATCTTGCCCTAGATTTCGGTGGGACCAACGTTCGCGTTCTTCGTATACTGCTGGAAGGTAACGGGCGTTATCAAATCCTCAAAAAGGCCGCCAAGCCGCTCAGGGTAGAAGGCGGGTATGACTGCGTCGGTGCCGGAACAACTGCCGGGCAGCTGTTTGACTTCCTCGCAGCCCTGATAGACGAGGCTGTTGACGGAAACCGTTCCGATACGTTCCTTCTGGGCCACACATTCTCTTTCCCCTCAAGCCAGGCAAGCCTTCGGGATGCCAGGCTCATCAGCTGGACGAAAGAGTTTGCCGTTTCGGGCGTGGAAGGCCGTTTCGTTAACGAGCTTTTGCGGCGCGCGCTGGTGTGCAGGAATATCAGAAATGTCCGTCCGGTGGCTGTCATCAACGATACAGTGGCTGTGCTTCTGTCTGCCGCCTACCGCCGCGGGAATACATGTATCGGTTCCATCTATGCCACAGGGCATAACACCTGTTATTTGGAGGCTGATCACTGTGATGTGCCGATGATTCTGAATCTGGAGTCCGGCAACTTTGCCAAAGTCCCGCAAAACCGGTTTGACTGCTGGCTGGATGCCCGGTCCGAAAAGCCCGGAGAACAGCTGTTAGAGAAAATGGTGGCAGGAAGGTATATCGGTGATATTTTCGGCGTCGCCCTGGCGGAGCTTTTGGGAGAACCCGGCGGGTTTTATCCGTTTACCAGCGTGGATATTTCCGGTATTATAGCAGAGGGAACGGATAGTCTGGACAGGGCTGCGGAAATCCTGAACGCAAACACCGACAAAGCGTTTGGGCGGGAAGATGCGGCCATGGCCCGAGAACTGGCCGCCTCTGTCGTCGTGCGGTCGGCTCGCCTGGTGGGCGCCTGCTTTGCCGGTATTTTGCGCCACATGGGAAAGGATGGAACAACGCGGCAGCATATTGCCGTTGACGGATCCGTGTATGAGAAGATGCCTTTGGCGAAAGAAAACATCCAGGCAGCAATCTGCGAGCTTTTGGGCGCTGCCGGTAATACAGTGGATACCGTTTTGGAAAGCGGTGGCAGCGGAATAGGCGCGGCTATAGCCGCAGCCATGGCGAATGCAGAAACGGGTAGCTTTCAAAAGAAAACCGGCGACAAATTCTGATTTGCCGGGGTGTACCGGCCTTCATTGTATTGATACAGGTGCAGTTTGCGAAAAATAGCGCAGACTGCATTATTTTTGCGGTTTATAAATTTCATTTTCCTGTATGCGTAAATTGCGGTATAATTATAGTAATATTAATTGTAATATGAGGAGAAAGGCAATGGAAGTTAAAGGGTTAACAACTGCGGAAGCGCTGGAGAGAGCCAAGAACGGGAAAAACGTGCTCACGCAGGGAAAGAAAAAGAGTCTGTTTTCCGTGATTTTGGAGCAGTTTGCTTCGCCGCTTCTGCTTTTACTGGTCGTTGCGTCGGTTATTTCCATTCTGACAGGGGAAATTGTTGACGGTATCATTATCATTGTGGTTGTGCTGGCCAATGTTATCATCGGCACCGTACAGGAGGTTTCAGCGGAGAAATCGGTCGAAGCGCTGAAGCAGGTCAATGCTACCACGGCGGTGGCAGTCAGGGATGGCGCAGAGAAGGAAATCCCTGCTGCGGATCTGGTAGTGGGCGATTACGTGATCCTGGAGGCGGGGCGCGTGGTGCCTGCGGATCTTGCGCTGGTGCAGACAAGCTCTCTGAAGGTAAATGAATCAGCCCTGACGGGCGAGAGCGTTGCGGTTGAGAAGGACAGCAGCGAAAAGAGCGATGAAAAGACGCCCCTTGGCGACCGCAAGGACAAGGCCTTTATGTCCACATTGGTGGAATACGGCCGCGGCGAAGGCGTCGTGGAAAAGATCGGCGACAATACCGAGATCGGCAAGATTTCAAGCATGCTTCACCAGATCACGAAGCAGGAAACGCCTCTGCAGAAGAATCTGAACAGTATTTCCAAGGTGCTTGGCATCGCGGGCGTGGTGCTGTGTATCCTGATGTTTGCCTGCCAGATCTTTATTTACCATACGGATATCATCGAAACCCTGATGATTTCTATTGCATTTGCCGTTGCCGTCATCCCGGAAGGACTGGCTACCGTGGTAACGCTGGTGCTTACCGCCGGCATTCAGGAGATGAGCAAGCGCAATGCTATCGTCAAGCAGATACATGCCGTTGAAACGCTGGGCGCGGTAAATGTTATCTGTTCTGATAAGACAGGCACGCTGACACAGAACAAGATGACGGTGGTGCGATGGTATCTTTCGGGCGAGGCGATGGAACCGGAGGAACTGCCAAAGGGCAGCAGGGTTTTTGCAAGGCTTCTGGAAGGGTTCCTGGCCTGCAATGACGCAAAGTATTCCGAAGAGACCGGCGAGGAGATCGGCGATCCTACAGAAACCGCTTTTATCAAGTACGCGAAGGATAATAAGCTGGGCTATGACAAGATTATGTCCGGAGTCACCCGGTTTGATGAGATTCCTTTTGATTCCGTCAGAAAGATGATGACCACTCTTGACCGGGTGGAAAAAGGTGGCGAAACCCGGAATATTTCCTATACGAAAGGCGCCATTGATTCTGTCATCGTCAGGTGTAACCGCATTCTGGATGAGAACGGCATACGGGAGATTACAAACGAGGACGTCCTTCAGGCTACCCAGTCAGCGGATATCATGAGCTCCGAAGCGCTTCGCGTGCTGGCCCTGGCGTACCGTGAAGGAGATACCGTTCCCCAGGAGCAGGATATGATCTTCGTCGGGCTGGGGGCCATGATCGACCCGCCCAAGGAAGGCGTGAAGGAAACCGTGGATGAATGTCATCACGCAGGCATCGACGTGGCCATGATTACGGGCGACCATAAGATCACGGCCTTTGCCATCGCGAAGGAGCTGGATATTGCCACGGACATTTCCCAAAGCATTTCCGGTGCGGAGATTGATGAGATGGATCCCGAAGAGTTCCGGAAGAATGTGCTGAATTACCGCGTATTTGCAAGAGTTTCACCGGAGAACAAGGTGCAGATTGTGCAGGCATTCCAGTCCCACGGCAAAATCTGCTCCATGACGGGCGACGGCGTCAATGACGCGCCTTCCCTGAAAGCGGCAGACATCGGCGTGGCCATGGGCATCGGCGGAACGGAAGTAGCCAAGGACGCCGCGGAGATGATTCTGGTGGATGACAATTTCATCACCATCAAGAATGCCGTGATGGAAGGCCGGAATCTCTTTAATAACATCAAGAAATCGGTCGTTTATCTGCTGCGGTCCAATTTCGGAGAGGTGGTACTGATGGCGTCGGCCATCTTTGCAGGCCTGTCCTCACCGCTTTCCACGATTCAGATCCTGTGGGTGAACCTGCTTACGGATACGGCGCCTTCCCTGGCCCTTGGCATGGATGTGGGTTCGGATGCCGTCATGAATGAAAAGCCGCGAGACGTAAAAGCCGGCATTTTAAACCGGGGCGATTACCTGAATATTGTGATTCAGGGTTTGATTAGCGGCGGCGTTGCGCTGCTGGCGTTCCTGCTTCCCGTGATTGCACAGTATGGAACAGGAAACATTCTGGAAAATGTAAGCGGCAACGACGAGCTTCTGAAACTGTGCAGGACTTACTGCTTCAGCACGCTTGCAATCAATGAGATGCTGATGGCATACGTTTGCAAGACCAAGGGCAGCCTTGCGTTTGCAACGAAAGAATCCTGGAACAACAGTATCCTCAATACCATCACGGTGATCGGCATACTGCTGCAGATTGGCGTACTGCTTATTCCACCGGTGCGTTCCCTGCTGAAGCTGGCGGTTGTGGGAGCGGTTGACATTGCGCTGATCCTTCTGATTGCGGTTGTCGGCGTCATGATCAACGCGGCGATTACGCTGGCGAAAGAGCGGCTCGACATCAAACGGGAACGGAATCTGTAGAAATCATAAACCGGACAGCCAATATCGTCCGCAACATAACAGGAAATTGAAGTTTAATTTTGCACGAATATGTTTGCCAGAGCTGATACCGCCTGAATAAGCGAAGCGCTCCCGCAGGGCGCGAGGAAGAAAAGAAAACACTGTTCCTGCAATTATGCTATTGTTCAAGACATTGCCAGGGCAGCGCAGGCGACAACCAGGCACCGAAGCGTTAGCTGAGCGCTATGAAGGCGGCATCAGTCTGGCAAGCTCAGACGTATAAATTCCGGTTTGTTGGGAAATAATATTATAAAAAAATCAATGAGCAGTTATTGTAATGTATCATTCCTTTCGGATACAGAAGACTGCGTACAAAGGAACGGATTTGATATTGTTTTCAAAACCAAAATTCCTCTCTGAAATCCGGATGGAGTAAGCAGGCTTAAAAAGCCTGGCGTATTCATTAAGGCTGGCGGCTTTCGCGTGCATTCCGCTTTTCACTTCAATGGGGATCAGTTTTCCATCCAGGGACACAATGAAATCAATTTCATTTGTCCCTTTTTCATTTCGCCAGAAATACGTCCTAAATCCGGAGCAGGTCAGCTGGATGTTAGCATAGTTTTCCGTTAACCCGCCTTTGAAATCCGTAAGCTCTTCTTCCATGAAAAAGACGTCTTCCGCGCGGATGTCTTTCTGTGCGCAGAGAAGTCCGGTGTCAGACAGGAAAATTTTGAAATCATCTATATCTATGTAATTCTCCAACGGCTTTATGATATGTTCTGCCCGGAAGATTCGGGAAATCAGGTTGGCAGAGACCAGCCACTCGATTGCGTTTTCATATTCTGCCGCCCGCGCCCCGGTCTTGATGATCTTGTACTGGAAACGGGTATTTTTTTTGGACAGCTGTACGGCAACTGTTTTATAAGTCAGGCGCGTCTTTTTAATTTCACTGGAACTTTCCTGATATTTGCTCATGTTGTCCAAATAATCCATCTGGATGGTTTCCTGTACATGGCGGACCTGTATGTAATCCTGTGTATCAATAAAACGCGCCACAGCTTCCGGCATACCGCCGGTGACAAGATGCTGACGGTACAGCCGGAGCGCAGTTTCGTGTAACGCAGCAGGCAACGGCTCGTTTTTTCGGTAGCAGGCAACAATCTGCCTGACAAGATCGGTTTCTCCCATGGCCAGCAGGAATTCTTCCATGTCCATTGGATACATGGTATAGCGATCCACTTTGCCAACCGGGAAGGCAAATTTTTCACGGTTCACGGCAATACCGAGAAGGCTGCCTGCGGCAATTACATGATAATCCGGCGCTTCTTCGCAGAAATACTTTAAAGACGTAACGGCGCGTTCGCAAAGCTGGATTTCGTCAAAAACAATCAGCGTATTTCCCCGGGTGATCGTCTGGCCGCTGATGCGGGAAAGAAGCGGCAAAAGATAAGACGGGCTGATATTTTCCTCGAATGTAGCAGCCAGCGTCCCGTGTGTCTGGAAATTGAAATACGCTACATTATCATACTGCTTTTTGCCAAATTCAAGGATTGCATAGGTTTTTCCAACCTGGCGCGCTCCCTGGATAATAAGAGGTTTTCTGTATTTACTTTTTTTCCACTGCTGCAGATAGACAGAAACTTTCCGGTACATGTACATGATTCTACTCCTGTTCTGCTGATAGTTGCTGTGCGAATTTAAATTTGGATTTTGATGTAATTTGATGATATCATACAACAGAAAATAATGCAATGTTTTAGAAATATTAACATCAAATTCTATAACTGATTAGTGATTTTGACTTTGCTTTTCACAAAACTGACGTAAAAAAGGAATTGGACATACATGCAGTGCCAAGATTCCTTTTGATAAACTGGCGGCTCATTTTACAAAATACCTGAAATAAAAAGCTGAAATCACAACTGCAGGCGCAAGAACTGCCGGAAAGGACGTATTTCCCCAATAATGCCCAAAAGCGCCAGGCAACGTCTTCTGTCATGTAACAGCGTTTTTGAAAACTGCGGCAAACAAAAAAACTAATAGATTGTTTGGGAATATGATATTATATTAAAGAAAGCACAAGGAAAACTTGAAGGAGGATTATTGTATGACAAAGGCGCGTTTCAATTTGGAAAAAGATTGTAAAATGGAAACTGCATTTTGAAGCGGTGAGCTGATAAAATGGGAAGTATGGGGGAAGAAAATGCCTTGCCTAAAAATGTGGAAACGGTTATTGTTACTTCTGTTGTCAGTCCTGGTGATGACCGGCTGCGCAATTGGAACAAAAGCTGCGAACCAAAGCCAAAACAAAAGCGATACGCCAAAAAGCAATGTTACTGTGATAAAAGAAACCAAAGGCGCACCCTTGAAACCAGCGGAAGGAAAGATTATGACCGTACAACTGAACAGCGGCTATGCCATGCCGGTGCTGGGGCTTGGCACCTGGACGCAGAATAATACGAATGCAGCGGAGTCCGTATATGTTGCGCTGAAAAACGGCTACCGACTGATTGATACGGCCCGGTATTACGGAAACGAAAAGGGCGTGGGGGAAGGACTGAAACGGGCGATTGCCGACGGAATTGTGAAGCGCGAGGATGTTTTTATTACCAGTAAGATCATGCCCGGCAATTACGATAATGCGGCGGCAGCCATTGACGCTTCGCTGAAAGACCTGCAACTGGATTACCTTGACCTGATGCTGATCCACCAGCCTGGTTCCAACGACAAAGCGGTGTACCAGGCAATGGAACAGGGCGTAAAAGAAGGGAAGCTGCGATCCATTGGCATATCCAATTATTATACAAAGCAGCAGGTGGACGAGGTGCTTTCTTATGCAAAGATTACGCCTGCGGTCATCCAGAACGAAAACCATATCTATTACCAGAACACTGCGCTGCAAAACTATGTGAAACAATACGGTATTGTCATTGAGTGCTGGTATCCCTTTGGCGGAAGAGGAAATACGAAGGACAGTTTTGAGAATAAAACGATTGTTGAAATTGCTAACGCTCACGGAAAAACACCGGCGCAGGTCATCCTGCGCTGGCAGGTGCAGGCAGGTTATGTGACGGTTCCCGGTTCTGCCAATCCTGAACATATTGTAGAGAATATTGCGGTTTTTGATTTTGCGCTTTCTGCAGAGGAAATGGAAAGGATTGCCGAGCTTAACCGGCAGCGGCGTTACGAGAACTGGTAAAGGGTTATTTTCGCGTAAACGCAATGGCAGCTTGTACGAACAGAGCAATATAATGATGGAACCGCGTGTCATTGCGAGACAGACAAACAAACCCAGCTATATAAATAACAACAAGCAGGCTCAGAATCCGCACTATGACTGAAGTCGTGAAACAAATCCGGTTAGTAAAATAACCGGATTTACTTTTTTATGTGAAGCTGAATTAAAATTTCGGAACTTATAATATATAAAAAAACGATAGATGCATATATAGAAAATGCTTTCACTTTATTCGATTTTAATATACAATAATAAAAAACAAGTTTTCAAAAATTACAGAAACGAGGAGTAAAAGGCGGTTGGGATGTATGATATTTCGTAATAAAACAGGTCTCGGGGAAGCCTGTGTAGTCAGTTCCGCAGTCTTATTCGGACTGATGCCCCTGCTGGTGAAAATTGTGGTGGCGCATGGCGGAAATGCATACATGGCAGCGTTGGGACGCTTCTTTTTCGGCAGCCTGATCCTGTTTGCGTTTATCTGTGGCAGGCAGGGTTCATGCCCGAAGATTGCAAGGGAACAGCTTTGGGAAATCCTGCCGTTGTCTGTATACTATGCCCTGACTCCGGTGCTGTTGTTCCTGTCCTATGATTATATGGACTCGGGTCTGGCGACTACGCTGCATTTTACGTTTCCGGCCATGGTAATCGCGCTGTCCGCGATATTGTTTCACATTTTTCCGGACAGACGGCAAATGGTTTGCGCAATACTCTGCATTGCCGGTGTCAGCCAGCTTTCCGGCGGCGGCCCGGCGGAAATGAAGGGCATTGTATTTGCGGTACTGTCCGGCGCGGCTTATGCGCTGTACATTATTTATCTGGGACGCAGTCCCTTGCAATCACAATCCGCCCTGACGGTCGTGTTCTGGATGTCGCTGCTGTCTTCCGCGGAAATTGCGGCGGCTGCGGCAGTGACAGGCAATCTGGTTTTTATTCCGGATATAACTGCCTTGCTGGGTATGCTGGCGTTGGCATTTTTTGCAACTGCGCTGGCGTTGGTACTGTTTCAGAAAGGACTGTTCTATTGTGGCGCGGTACGGGCTTCCCTGCTGTGTACCTTTGAACCGCTGACCAGCCTTTTTATCGGCTGTCTGGTCTTTCAGGAAATACTGACGGCGCAAAATCTCATTGGCATTCTTTGCGTGCTGGGCGCAGGAGTTCTATTGGTACTGCCCGCTTCACTGTTCACTTCTGTAAAACGACAATGGGGACAGACGGGGCACTATAAAAATTGAAGTGCCTTAAAATACATATTTCAGAAAGGAGCATTTACCATGCCATATGTCAACATTCGAATTACGAAAGAAAAAAATGTGACGCCTGAAAAGAAACGCCAGCTTATCGAGGGAGCGACAAATCTGCTGCGGGATGTTTTGGGAAAGCATCCCAAGTCAGTGCATGTAACCATTGATGAAGTGGAAACGGATAACTGGGGCGTGGGAGGCGTTCCGGTAACGGAACTGCTGAACCGGCAGCCGGGCAAATAAGCGGCGGTTTTACGGAGGAAAAAATGGATCTGCAGTCCTTGCGATATTTTCGTATAGTGGCGAAAGAGGGCAGCTTTTCACAGGCAGCGCAGAAACTGAATTATGCGCAGTCGAACCTGTCCACCAAAATCCGCCAGCTGGAGCAGGAATTGAAAACGCCGCTGTTTTACCGTCATGCCTATGGCGTGCAGCTGACGGAAAAAGGAGAGACGCTGCTGGCTTATACAGAGCAGCTTTTCCAACTGGTGACAGAAGTGGAAACCGTGATGAAGGATGACGGAACGCCGAGAGGAAGTCTGCAAATCGGTACGATGGAATCTGCTTCCGTTACTTTTATGCCGGAACTTTTGGCGGAGTATCACCGGCAGCATCCGGATGTTTCCCTGACAGTACAGACCGGTGTATCGGCTGAATCCATCCGCCAGGTGCTGGATTATACTCTTGACGGCGCCTTTGTTGCCGGACCTGTCAGCCATGCGGAGCTTTCCAGCTGCAGGGTGCGGCGGGAAAAACTGTCCCTGTATTCTGTGGCGGAACTGGATGCCGGTACGCCTGTATCCGAACTGCTGGCACAGCCGTTGCTGGTCTTTCCTTACGGCTGTTCCTACCGGTGGATTTTGGAGCAGTGGCTGCACGAAGAAAATGTAATTCCGTCACAGACCATAGAGTTTGATTCGCTGGGCGCTATTTTAGCCAGCGTCAGCGCGGGCCTCGGAGTAACACTGTTTCCGGAAAGCCTTGCGACATTTTATAGCTTTGGGAAGAACCTGGTCAGCCACACGGTGCCTGATGCCTTTTCCCAGGCTGAAATTTCGTTTGTCTGGCGCAGAGACCGGTTCATGGACAGCACGCTGCAAAGCTTTATCCGTATGATACGGACAAAAAATAAAGAAACTCTTAAGTGACCGATGGTCGCTTAACCAGTTACGATATTTCGCAGAAAAATTACAGGCTGACGCCGGATATGGTGGCAGCTGAACTGACAGGTCAGCGATGAGCAGAGGGGGGGACCGTTTATGTTGAAAACCAGTTTAACCATTGAGCAGGGCGTCGCTATTCTTATGCTGAAAGATCCGGAACACCTGAACCCGCTGGATCAGGCTACGGATATTGAACTGCTGGAACGGCTGGAATTCTGCGAGCAGTCTGCAGACGTGAAGGTGGTTGTGCTTGGCGGCGCAGGTCGTTCCTTTTCGGCAGGCGGTGATATGCGTTTCTTTAAAAAGCAGCTGGATGAGAAAAACTATGCCGCGTTGGATGCGCTGGCGGGACATGTGAATCGCGTCATTCTGAAAATCCGCATGATGAAAAAGCTGGTCATAGCCGCAGTGCAGGGATATGCTGTGGGCGGCGGCGCGAACCTTGCGCTGGCTTCCGATTTTATAATTGCGGACCAAAGCTGTAAATTTTCCGAACCGTTTACCAAAATCGGGCTGGCCCCGGATGCAGGAGCCATGTACCTGCTGTCCCGGGCGGTTGGCGCCCGCAAAGCATTGCAGATTTGCGCAGAGTGTCCTGTGATAAAAGCGGATGAAGCTGATAAGCTGGGGCTGTTGACCCGGCTTGTACCGGAAGGGGAGGCATTGACAGCTGCCATCGCCTTTGCGGAAAAACTGGCCAACGGGCCGCTGCTGGCGTACGAAATGGCAAAAGAACAAAATAACCGAATCAATTACAGCGATTTTGAGGAGTATCTGTTTAATGCTGAAAAAGAAACGGTGGGCAAAACCTTCCGGTCAGAGGATTACAGGGAAGCGGTTACCGCTTTTTTGGAAAAGCGTGCGACACATTACAGCGGCCGGTAAACAGGAGATGTAAAGAAAAAAGCGCTGTTTGGCAGCGAAAACGGTTCTATTGATTCAGATAAGCAAGAACGTCGGTTATATTTAGGAGGAACACACCATGCCATTGATGCGGGTTGATATGATTAAAGGACGAAGTAAAGAGGAAATCCGCCAAATTTTGGATATTGCCTATCAGGTTGCGTCGGAGGAATTTCACCTGCTGCCGCGAGACCGGTATCAAATTGTTACGCAGCACGATCCGTCTGAAATGATTATCGAAGACGTTGGATTAGGATTTAACCGCACTGACAGGTTTATCATGTTCAGCATTACTTCAAGCCCACGCCAACTGGAGGATAAAAAACGGTTTTATGCGCGTCTGGTGAAAGAACTGCATGAAAAAACAGGAATCTCTCCGGAAGACGTGATGATAAATATTACATGCAATACAAAAGAGGACTGGAGTTTTGGTATGGGGGAAGCCCAGTTTTTAAATGGGAAATTATAGGGTTTCGGGTCGAGTGAGGAAAATATGCAATATCACAAAATTACTGTTAATGGACTTGAAATATTCTATAGGGAAAGCGGCGCTGCGGATTTAGATAGTCTAACGGAACCGGAGGAGTGAGAATGATGCAAAACGAAGTGCTTTTGGAAAATCTGAAATGGGATATATACATGATATTGGAATCCGCGTTTCAGAAGAAAAAAATGGAAGATATGATGGAAAATCACAGGAGCTTTATGGCGAACCTGCCGCCAGGGCAATGCTGGCAGATTTGGGATTTGCTCCGGAAGATATCGAAAGGATCAGCCTTATAGTTGGAAAACATCATACCTATAATGCAGCAATTACGGGGCTGGATTTCAGAATTTTGCTGGAAGCGGATGCCTGCGTAAACATGTATGAAAAAGGTGTTCCGGAGAATGCGAAATACGCTATGCTGGAAAACGTATTTAAGACAGACACGGGGAAAAAGTTATATACAACAATATTCAATTTAAACGACAAAGTGGCGGCGAACAGGCGATAAGGGCTTGTTCACCGCCGTTTAAATTATAAATCGATTGATTTGATCATGAGATAAAATGAAATCGTTCGATTTGTCTTGAAAGAATTCTGTTTATCGATTAAAATAGAACCAGTAAGAAAGGGGGAGTCGTATGCAGGTTACCGCGACCGAGTTCAAACTGAATTTTGGAAAATATCTTGAAATGGTTGTTAATGAAGATATCTACATTACCCGCAATGGCAAGACCGTTGCGAAAATGATCAATCCCAATGTTTCTGCTGTCGATTCCATAGCCGGTATCCTGGAGGGCAGGGTTTCCCCGGATACTGACCGTCATTCGTTACGGGAGGAGAGACTGGCAAAATATGAGAGTCATGATTGATACCAATATCATTCTTGATGTATTATTGCGCAGGGATCCGTTTTTTGCAGATTCCTGCGAAGTTTTAAAACTCTGTGAGGAACGCAAGGTGCAGGGCTTTGTTTCTGCATCCGCCATAACAGATTTGTTTTATATAACGCGTAAAGCGCTGGGCAGTGTGGAAGACACTTACAGGGTAATCAATGCTGTCCTAAACATCGTGCGGGTTTTAACGGTTACGAATACTGATGTATTAAATGCCTTTCAGGTAAAGGCCAGGGATTTTGAGGACCGCCTAATGGCGACCTGTGCAAAATCAAATAAATGCGAGGGCATTGTTACGAGGAACAAGAGGGATTTTGCGGATTTTGGCATCGCGCTCTATTCGCCAGAGGAAATGATCTTAATGATGAAGTAACCATGCTTTCTATTGCAGGCCATTTGAAAATCCATGAAAAAACAGCTTACGACCAAATAATTTGAATCCCTTGCAGGATGTTAGTATTGCCAGAAAAATATGTGTACAGGAGGAATCCATTATATGATATCTTTAAAAAATAGAGCCTGTGCGGTACTTTGTACGGTTGCTTTTTGTTGTATGTTCCTTTTGCAGGCTGAGGCTATGGGCCGGAAAGAAATGGAAGCCCGCGTCAGTGAGCTGAAAAACGCATATTCCCTGCAGAGCCATCAGGAGGGCGGCTGGTTTGCCGAAATATATACAGCGCCTTTTCAACGGAATGACAGACCGACAGCAGGCTGCATTTATTTTCTTCTGGATGGGCAGAATGTTTCGCATTTCCATCAGATTGATTGTGATGAGATGTGGCTTTACCATGAAGGCTGCGGGTTAAAGATAACATCACTGGAAGAGGGTACGGTTAAGGAATATTTGCTTGGGACGGATATCAAAAAGAAGGAACAACCGATGGTGGTTCTACCGGCAGGCGCAATTTTTGCTGCAGAAAATAAAGATAAAAGCGCCTATACGCTGGTTTCGTGTGTTACAACGCCAAGATTTCGCTATGAGGGCTTTCGCCTTGTTCCACGTCAGGAAGTTCAAAACTTGTATCCCAAGTTGCCTGAAACAGTACTGCAATTAGCATTTAATTAAACGGTATACATGGCTGACAGATAAAATAGATTAAGGTAGATAATGAAAGTCATCTGAGAAAGCAGGAGGAATCAGACATGGAACACGCAGCAGTAGTACATAAGATGGTTTTGTTTGATAAAGGAGACCCGCGGCGAATCCAGCATTTTCTGAAAGTGTATATGTTTGCTGCCCTGATTGGCAAAATGGAAGGTCTGCCTCCGGAGCAGCAGGAAATTCTGGAAATTGCATCTATCCTGCATGACATTGGAATACTTCCTGCAGAAAAGAAGTATGGGGACAGCAATGGCAAGCTGCAGGAACAGGAAGGACCGGCTTATGCCCGCACCCTGTTAAACGAAGTTGGCGGTTACAGGCCGGAATTGATTGACAGAGTTTGTTTCCTGATTGCCCACCACCATACGTATGCGGCTGTGGACGGTTTAGACTGGCAGATTTTGCTGGAAGCGGATTTTCTGGTAAACTCCTATGAGAAGAATTTGCCGGAAGAAGCAATTAAAACGTTTCGCTCCCGCGTTTTCAAAACGAAGAGCGGCATTGCTTTGCTGAATAGCCAGTATGGATTTGATAATTAATGGCTAAATTGATAATACAAAATCCGGTTTGTTAGGAAATATTATTATAAAAAAATCAATGGGTATAACTACGGACATGCTTCTGTGATTATAGGCTATAATGGTAATACCAGTAAGTTAGAAGAAAAGGGATTTACAGTAATGGAAATTAAGAAGGAAAGTAATGTAAAACTAA